>NZ_MLYQ01000159.1:0-3662 GCF_001866725.1 Bacillus sp. MUM 13 | reverse complement strand
GGAGTCTCGCACCTTACACTCTAATCAACCTGGCTTAACATTGAGATTGGCCCGCAGAACTTATTAAAAAACAACAATCTTTTAAAAAAAGCGTTTTTAATATATGAATGCATTAAAACTGCGCCGCCTGGCTTTCCTGTCTAGCTAAGTGTATCCGATTATCTGAACTTTTTCCAAGCTTTATTTACATAAAACGCTCTCAGTATCGGTCGAATTTGGCTGATTCAACAATAAAATTATTTAAAAAAAGGAGCTTAAATAAAAAAGCCAGAAGCACGTCTGCAGGCAGTTATATTACTCCTTCAAGAAGGATATGTGTACTTAAAAGCCTTTATTCTGAATTTCCAAATTCTTACCATGTAACATTTTCCCTTATTCATATATTTAAAACACAAAAGCAGGCCGCAGCCTGCTTTAATGAAAATAAGACGATTCGAAATCTTTCAAGGGAATAGGGGGAGAATAATAGTAGCCTTGAACATCTTCACAGCCGAGCTCCTTCAGCAGCTGAATCTGTTTCTTTGTTTCGACTCCCTCTGCAATTACTTTCATTTTCAGGCTTTTCGCAAGGAAGATGATCGCTGTAATAACTTCCCGGTTGCTTTCAATATTTCGGATGAATGATTGGTCAATTTTCAGGATATCGACATTTAATTTATCAATATAGCTTAGGGAGCTGTAGCCTGTACCAAAATCATCAATGCTGATATGTATGCCTTTTTCCCTTAGCGTTTGAAGGATGCAGTTCACATCATCCTCATTTTTCATCACAATTCTTTCAGTGATTTCAAGCTCCAGGAAATGTCCTTCTATCTTGTATTCCTCAAGCGTGCTAATGATATGGGAAGCAAAATCTTCCTGTAAAATGGAGATTAAGGATATATTAATCGAAACTCTCTTAATATCCTTTCCGCTTTCCTTCCATTTCGAAAGAACTTTACAAACCTCATTAAAGACAAATTTTTCTAAAAAGACGATCATACCGCTTTCCTCTGCAATTGGGATAAATACGTTAGGAGGAATAAACCCCTTTTCCGGATGATTCCACCGGAGCAAAACCTCGGAGCCTGTTAACTTGTCTTCCGCTGTATGAACTTTTGGCTGAAAATACAGCAGAAGCTCCCTGTTATCCAAAGCTTTCTGCAAATCTGACTCCAGGCCGAGTTTATTCAGGGTCTCTTCAGCCATTTCTTCATTGTACACAGAGAAGCTGTTCGCTCCATTCTCTTTGGAATGATACATGGCAATATCGGCGTATTTGTAAAGATCATTCGTATTTGTTGAATGTTCAGGATATGAAGCAATTCCCATACTTGCGGTTAGCAGGACTTCATAGCCGTTAACAGAAAGGGGACTTCTGAAGGTCTGGATAATTTGCTCTGCCAGCGTTGTCACATCAGTATGGGGAACCAGGATTAAAAATTCATCTCCACCGAGCCTTGAAGTGATTCCAGAGTCATTGATAAGATTCTGAAGTTTTTTGCCGACCTCAATCAAGAGCTTATCGCCAAAAGAATGCCCAAATGTGTCATTAATTCGTTTAAATCTGTCAAAATCAAGAAGCATGATAGAAAAAACCTATGTTTTACTGTGAATTCCTTCATCAGCATCCTTATTCTTCTTCTGTTAGGCAAATTGGTCAGTTCATCATGGTAGGCCATATATTGAACCTGAAGCTCTGCCTTTTTTCTGTCCGTGATATCTTCTAAAACACCGAAAACGCCAATAAGCTTGTTATTAATATGTGTTCTGACAGCTGTGATTCTGACGTCTCTATATCTTCCCTCTTTGCCAAGTATCTGTGTTTCAATATTAGAGACATTTCCCTGCAGGACATTTTGCAGATATTTAAGCACCGATGACTTGTCAGCATCACTGAAAAATATCCGGATATGCTTACCCTTCAATTCTTCCTTGCTGTAACCGGTAATTTCCGTGGCAACAAGGTTGGTGTCCAGGATATTCCCCTGCAGATCCACAGAAAAAACAGCCGCGGGATTGTTATTAAAAAGTGAGGTATATGACTGAATATTGTTCAGCATAATCTGGTTTCCAAATAGGTTCGGCACCAGCATCATAATGATATTTGCAATCATGACTATAATAAATGGCAGAACTTCCTCAAAAAAGGTTGGATTGTACGCATCAAAGTTTAACATGGAGACAATCGTGATATATGGTATGCCTGCAAAGGAAATACCAGCCACAACCGAACCGATATACTTCCATTTTCTTGGGAGATTAAACGAATCTTCATGAGTGATTTGTATCAGAAACCGGAAAATGGAGAAAGAAACACTGATTGTTAAAATGAAAGTGATCATACAGAAAATGGTTTAAAATCGACTAAATCCCCAAAAAGCACTAGGAATCCGCTGATATCAGCACTTAATATCACGAGAGCAATAAATAAGCCGCCTAGAATATGCTGCACTTCATTTTCAATTCGGAATTGTGCCATTTTCAATGCAAGGATAGAACCAATAAAACAGATCAAAAAGTTCAATGCAACGTAAAGCTGATAATTATCTGCAGAGAATGGCAAATCTACAGATACCGAAACAAAGAAATGGGTAAGCCAAAAAGAAACAGCCAGCAATACAGAACACGCAGCAAGGGTTCTCCAGTTCATTCCTTCCTTCCGGATTTTCCTGCTCGCTTCTATTCCGATAATACAGCTGATGACCGAAAATAGGACAGTCATCAAAAGATATCGGTAGTCAAATAAATTAAAACTTGAAAATGAATACACAGCTTCCTCCTGTCTGCCCTAAGATGAGGGATTTATTACCGGTTCATGGGTGTGTTTTTGCAGCGGTCTTATTATGTATTTTGGTGATACATATTGTATCGGCCTTATGTACCGATACTTTATACTCATTTATTGCAGGAAGCTATATTTTTCGGATAATATTCCCTGAATGGGCCGGGAATAGGAAAAAATGCAGCCTATATACGCCGAATCGGGGATGGCATCATTATGGACTGCATTTGAGTATAGCTATTTAAGAATGTATTTTGAACCCAATCATGGCATTTTGCAGAAATCCACAGAGTACACATTATGCATAGAAAAAACCTTGCCGGATGACAAGGCTTTTTCCTATTATTTAGTTCGGCCAAACATGTTCTGCATCATTTTCTCACGCATGCCAGGCATATTCAATGAGCTGGAAACAAGGAACCTTCTGAGAAAACTGTTTGAAAGAAATACATTCAATAAACGGTAGCGATTTTGAAAACCCAGGTAAATGAGTGATCCTATGGCAATAATCTTTATTAATAATTTCATGGCTATCCCTCCTTTTGTTAGTTTGCTGACAAAAGGAGAATTTATGAATATTCTTTTAAAAAAAATGGCTGTTTTCGTAAATTTTGTTGCTATCGAACAAGGGTTTCCGCTCCAGGATACTCGCTTTCCGTGAGGCGGGCGGTGAGCAGCCTCAGCTGCGCTTGCGGGGTCTCACCTTCCTGCCAATCCCACAGGAGTCTCGCATGTTACACTCCGATCAAACCGGTTTAACAACGGGATAGCCTCGCAGAACTCTTTAATTAAAATGATTCTTTAAAAAAAGAGCCAAAATAATTCACACCTAATACGTTTCATATCTCTTGCATGAGATCTAACCTTCCTTTGTATCATCAAATATTGTGAAATATAC
>NZ_MLYQ01000158.1:0-5199 GCF_001866725.1 Bacillus sp. MUM 13 | reverse complement strand
AGATTATACTGGTTTGGATTAATTACCAATAATATTTTTTTGTAAAAAAACGGAGTCCCATATCCAATAAATAACCGCTGCGGCAAGGCTGAATTCATAGTACTTTGCCATTTTTACTACATTCATAGTAAAGTCTAAATTTATTAATATAAAAACGATGAACAAGGCAATAAAAGAAAAAAGAATATAAAATAATAAGTATAAAAAACTGAACTTTTTAGGTGTTTATTGAAAAAAGCCTGCAGCGGCACTGCAAAAAGCAAATACGATAAAAAAACATAAAAAGAATAAAAAATAATAGGCATTGGCCGCAGCCAAGATGGTTCTCTAGTTAAAATAATCATAGCAGCAGAAAAAGAGATACTAGAGAACAATAAACATAAAAAGTAATATGGTATTGTGTCACTAATATCAGATGCTATTTCGCTTAATCTCCATATCTTCAATGATATTCAGCCTTCCAGAATTATGTATTTTTTTACATTTTAACATAATTCAACCAATGATAAACTGTCCGGTGAAAGAATTGGTACATAGGTTCCAACCGGGAAATGTGTTCTGCGTAGAAATCCAGTTATTATAACAGAATTGGAGAGTGGCCCGAGAACCGCAGGTGCAGCAGAAGAAGCTTGATGCAGCCCCCATCCCGGAACGAAAATCAGCCCCACCTTGTTCCACAGCAGGAAGGTTTACGTAAACAGCCTTTTAAAAGGGTGTTTTCCATTTTTCTGTGTATATTGCAGTACAGGCGCTAATAGAAAACCAGAAACAAAGCCGCCTGCATGCCCCAAAATACTGATATCGCTAAATATAAAAGTTGTAATCCATCCAGCTGCAATCAGCACCATGATCGCCTTAGCTGAACCGGGATCTATTTTTCTTTTATCAAACAAAATGAGATAGAAATAATATCCCAATAGGGCATAACCGAACCCTGACTCACCTGCGTTCATTAAATTTACGTTAATAGCCAGCAGGACAATTGCCAGACCTGATAGTATAACGGATAAGGCAAACAGCAGAAAATATCTTGCTTTGCCCAGTATCCTTTCTATCGGCGGCGCCAAAAGTATGGTCGCCGTCATATTCATGAAATAGTGTGAAAAGCCATTATGTATGAAAGAATACGTAACTAAACGATAATACTCACCCTCTAAAAAGGCAGATTGGCTGATTCCCCCCCTTTGAGTTAATCCGCCATCAGCACTAAGGGAAAAGATCATAACCAGCGTATTTGCTGCAACAATCAGGCATGTGACAGGATATAAAGAAAGATATTCCTTAAAGGTTTCATTTCTGCTCAGTATCATCTATTCCCTCCTTCAAACTGTTTTACATTCTTGTTCTGCCTTAACACCCGCCATCCCTTCTAAATTGAAGAAAATTAATAAATTCCAGCAAAAAAGTCCTCCATTTTCAAAATGGAGGACTTTTTCTTTGAAATGAGCTTCGGCTGTTTTATTAAACTGCCATGCCCTTTTGCTGTCCTTGCTGGAGTTCATACATTTGATAGTATTTTCCTTTTAGACGCATTAACTCATCATGGCTTCCTTTTTCAGCAATCGTTCCTTTATCAAGTACAAGGATCTGGTCGGCATTTTTGATTGTTGAAAGGCGGTGGGCGATAATGAAGGTGGTTCTTCCTTTCTTAAGAACATCCATTGCTTGTTGAATGATTGCCTCTGTTTCAGTATCAATGCTTGAAGTCGCTTCATCCAGGATTAAAATCGCCGGGTTAAAGGCAAGCGCCCTTGCAAAAGAAATGAGCTGTCTCTGGCCGGATGAGAGGGTGCTCCCCTTTTCAATTACCGGTGCATCAATTCCTTCTTCCAGATGGCTCAAGACCCGGTCCCCGCCGACATCTTTCAATGCTTTCTCAATCATTTCCCTGGTGATGCTGCTGCTGTTCAGGCTGATGTTAGAGGCAATGGTCCCGGAAAATAAGTAAGGATCCTGAAGTACAATCCCCATATGCTTTCTCAGTGTTTGATGGGGAATTTCAGTAATGTTCATGCCATCAATCAAAATTTCCCCTTTATTTGAATCGTAAAATCGGAAAAGAAGATTCATGATTGAACTTTTCCCGGATCCTGTATGGCCGACAAGGGCCACCGTCTCTCCCTGCTTGGCTGTGAAGGTAAGATCCTTCAGAACATACTCATCTTCCTTGTAGCCAAAGGAAACTGATTTGAACTCTACATTTCCATTATACCGTGGAATTTCCTTATCACTGACATCTGCGCCAGGCTCATCAAGTAAACTGAATACACGCTCCCCGGCGACAAGCGCCTGCTCCAGGTTTGCAAATTGGTTGACAATACCCTGGACAGGCTGCAGCAGCCTGCTGATGAAGTCAACAATGGCATACAGCATTCCGAGAGAGATTACAGAGGATGCTGTAAGTGACATATTTCCGAAATACCAGATGAACGATACAAAAGCCGTATTTTTAAGAACGCCGATTAAGTTATGGCTTGTAAGGCTGTTCAGGTTTAATATTTTATTCTGATAGGAAAAATGCTCCTGATTCAGCTTTTCAAATCTTTCCTTTGTATCCTTTTCACGCCTGAAAGCCTGTATCACATTCATCCCCTGAATCGACTCGTTAATGATTCCATTAATGTCACTGATCCTCGCCCGGATAATCTGATTGTAGCCTGATGCGAATTTGCGGTAAATAATCGTCCATAGTACTAAGATTGGAATCAGTGCGAGCGAAAGCAGCGCGATTTTAGGATTCAAAATATACAGGGCAATTACGACCCCAATGATGTTGATGGAGCTGGAAAAGAAATTAGCCAGCACCTGTACATATAAGTCGCGTATCGCTTCTGTATCATTGGTTATACGTGATACAACCTTACCGGCAGGAAGATTATCGAAGTATTTGATAGGCAGCTTTGATATATGTGTAAAAGCATCATTGCGCATTCTCTGAATGATGCGGTGGGCAGACTTCTGAAGGGTAAAGCTCTGTCCGTACTGAAAAATGGCTGATAAGATAACAAGCCCAAAATACAAAAAGACCAACTTAAGGATTTTTGGCGTTTCAGGCTCGTAAAACTTCAGCAGCTCTTTAGTCGTCAGAACTTTTACCCTGTACTGCTCCTTTTTCCCTTTATTTTCAACTAGCAGTGTATTGTTTTTTAATTTCTTGCTTCCTTCAAACGGGACGCGCTGATCAGTGAAAACAAAATGATTTCCAGCCTGGATGATCCGCACTTCTTTTCCCTTATCCTCGTGTCTGGCAAAATAGCTTTCTCTTTTATACCATGATCCCTGGTAGTATACTGCATCCTTCCCCTTTGACGTTTGATGCCATTTAGATTGTATTCCCAGTATATGAGAATCAATTATATTTTTAGCCACGAATGGGCCAGTCAGATCTGCAGCTACTGAAATAGAAAGCATGATTAGGGCCGCGATAATTAACTTTTTATACATCCACGCATATTGGCTTAGTTTTTTAACGATTTTCATGCGCTCACCTCCGGCCCATTTTCCACTTGCTGCCTTTCAAATTGTTCATAATACCATCCATGGCGGTTCAAAAGTTCATTATGGCTGCCTTCTTCAATGATTTCCCCCTGATCCAGTACGATGATATGATTGGCATGCATAACACCTGATAAACGGTGAGTAGTGATGATGGTCGTTTTTCCAGCTCTTTCTCTTTGGATATTGCTGATGATATTTGTTTCTGTTTTTGCATCCACCGCAGAAAGAGAGTCATCCAATATCAGAATTTCAGGATCTTTGATGAGCGCCCTTGCGATGGAAATCCGCTGTTTTTGCCCGCCTGACAATGCCACTCCTTTTTCACCGACAAGTGTTTCAAGCTTATCTGGCAGCATGGCCAGATCTTTTTCAAAATCAGCTAGTCTGATTGCCTTCATCAATTCTTGATCTGTTGCTTCAATCTTCCCGAAATAAATATTTTCTCTGACTGTCCTTGAAAATAGGAAATGATCCTGAGGGACATATCCTACCCAATCCCTCATCTCCTCAACCGGCAGCCTGCCCGCTTCTACGCCGGCTACAGAAATAGTGCCTGAGCCAAGAGGATACTCACGGAGGAGCTGTTTAACAAAAGTGGTCTTTCCGCTTCCTGTTTTCCCGACCACACCAAGAGTCTCTCCGCGCTTAATCGTTACTGTTATATCCTTTAGATTTGGCACTTTAGAGGATGGATAGGTGAAGTTCACAGAATCAAAAACTATATCTTCCGGCTGAATAATATGTTCTGTTACAGGAGCATTTTTGACATCCTGTTCATATGAAAGAGTTTCCTGTACACGGTCAAGAGAAGCATTTCCCCGCTGCAGCACATTGATAAGCTCTCCCATAGCAATCATAGGCCATATCAGCATTCCAAGATACACATTGAATGATACCAGGCTACCGAGCGAAATAACCTGATGGAAAACTAGATAAGCTCCATATCCTAAACCAATTAAATAGCTGATTCCGATCAGGATACTGATAGTCGGATCGAATAGCGCATCGATTTTTGCAACTTCAATGTTTTTCTTATACACATCTTCTGTCATACTATCAAAGTTTCTTTCATCCTGCCGTTCCTGCACATAAGCCCTTATGACCCTGACGCCGGAAACTGATTCAAGAACTTTATCATTCAGTTCGCCAAAAGCATCTTGTGCCTCAGTAAACCGCTTATGGATTTTCTTTCCGTATACCTGCATCATGACTGCCATGACTGGCAAAGGAAGAATAGCCGTTATTGTAAGAGTCCAGCTTATGGTCGTTCCCATCATCAGCAGAATTGTGCATGTATACAGGATGGAATCGGCAAGTGTCAGGATTCCGAATCCTGCGGTGTTTGAAATAGCTTTTAAATCATTAGTTGCCCGGGCCATCAAATCGCCGGTTTTATTTTTTTCAAAGAAAGAGGGTGTCATCTTCAGCAAGTGCCCCATATAGCTGGACCTCATTTTTCTCTCGACTAAAAATGCCCCTCCAAAGAGCTGGTAACTCCATAAATAGCCGAATGTGTAGGTGGAAATCCCTACCGCAGCCAAATAGGCTGCATATTTAACAACACTTTCTTTCGTAAGTGTTCCTGTATTGATATCATCGAT
Source organism: Bacillus sp. MUM 13 (assembly GCF_001866725.1). Classification (NCBI taxonomy): domain Bacteria; kingdom Bacillati; phylum Bacillota; class Bacilli; order Caryophanales; family Bacillaceae; genus Bacillus; species Bacillus sp. MUM 13. The sequence goes on along the minus strand of NZ_MLYQ01000158.1, from coordinate 100 downwards.
TGCCATTCCCACCAGCTTGGGCGGAATGACTTCCAGGATATTTACGATGCATAAACAAATGATTGCAAACAAATAGCGCTTCCATTGTTCTTTAAAGAAC
>NZ_MLYQ01000157.1:0-1540 GCF_001866725.1 Bacillus sp. MUM 13 | reverse complement strand
AAGTGCCGCTGCTTTTATTGGAGTACCCTTGTTTTTTTATGTCCATATGCTGCTGAAAAGAAAAAAAGCGCATAACCTGGGTGATAAAAGGCTGCATGTGCTTTAACAAAACGAAAGCTTGGAAAGATTTCCTCTATTTCCTTGGGAAATATTAAGCGCTGTTTTTTTTTCGTTCCTCTGTTATCCTTGTTTTTGGTTAACAAGGAGGTAGGAACATGACAAAAATACGCAATCAAGCGTTCATAGTGTCTCTTGGAATAATAATGTTTGTGGTATTGGCGTTTGCGCCAGATCATTCAACATATGCAGCTGTACCAGTGAAAAAACACACGATTAAACAGGGAGAAAATCTTTGGGACATCGCGAAAAAATATGGAGTATCTGTTAAGTCACTAAAAAAAGTGAATCATAATGATAACAATGTAGCTGAGCCTGGAAAAGTACTGGAAATCCCGCAATCTCCTATCAGCAATCATGATAAAGAGCTGCTTGGCAGGCTTGTGAACGCCGAAGCAAAAGGAGAACCATATAAAGGCAAGGTGGCGGTTGCTGCAGTGGTACTGAACCGCGTTCATAATAAACAGTTTCCTGATTCCATTCATGGAGTCATATATCAGAAGAACCAATTTGAGCCTGTTTCAAATGGAAGCATCAAGAAAAAGGCAGGACTCGATTCAAAGCGTGCAGTGAATGAAGCAATAGCCATCCAAGGGTATACTTATAAAGAATTGTATTTTTATAATCCCAGCTTGACTAAGAGCAAATGGATGAGAACATTGAAGGTTGTCAGAGTAATCGGCGGCCATCATTTTGCCGTAGGGCAGGGTTAATATGGTAAAACAGCCATGAGTGCTTAAGCTCATGGCTGTTTTTATTTCTATTGTCCAGCAAAAGGGAATACATTGATGGGTTATCATTTAAACCAGAATATTATTCAATGCCGGCCCATAATTCTTTTGGGTTTAGTTCATAAATGCCGTTTTCCCTGAACATAATTCCGTTTATGATAAATTCCCTTCTGATGGTGGCATAATCTTCGTGAAATTTTGTTATAAATTCATTAATTTCTTTTTCCTCGTATCTTCTCCCGGATTCCAGGCCGCTTGCAAGGTGATGGAGTATAATCAATTTTTTCTTTCTTTGTGCAGGGATGGTTTTTAAACGTCCATCTTTGGAAAGGAAATTGCCCAGGATTTTTTTATATTCCACTGTCTTTTCATCTGTCACTTTTTCTTCCTCCCTATTTGAAATAAGCTTTGGCAATGCCTCAGAATAATAATGAAGGACATCTTCATTCAAGAAATAATAAACAGTGTTTTTATCTCTTCTATCTTTAATGATATTTATATCTTTCAGCTTGGAGAGATGGTGGGAAACTGTTGGCGGCGTTATTCCCAATATTCCTGCAAGCGCCCCTCCATGTTTGGGGCCTGCGGCAAGAAGAGTGACAATCCTGATTCTTTGGGCATCACCCATTGTTTTGTGAAAAGCAATAAGTTTATCAAGCTGCAAGTATAATACCTCCCTCTATAAATGTTGA
>NZ_MLYQ01000156.1:0-14273 GCF_001866725.1 Bacillus sp. MUM 13 | reverse complement strand
TAACATATATGTGATATTTTGGCAACGAATAAATTATTAATGATTAAAATATCTTTTTACTATTTTTGAATGAAGTAATGTAGTTCAAGTAAAAAAAGTAAAAACAAAGGATGGTGTACAAATATGAGTGAGGTTAAAGGTGAGTTTACAAATAAAAAAGAAGGTGAAGACAAAAGCCAAGAGGAAGTAAATAAATTAGAAAATGAAGTGGCTAAACAAATTATTTCTTTAAGGAAAATCTTAGGTTTATCCCAAAAAGAGTTGGCTGATAAATTAAATACAAAACAAAGTGCAATATCAAGAATCGAAAAAGGGGAACAAAACATATCAATCGGCTTACTTGAAAAGATTGCGGACGCTCTAGGTGTAGAAGTAAATGTTTCCCTTAATTTAACCCAGCCAAATACTTCATCTCCTGTGAATCCTGTTGGACAAATCAACTTGGATCAACCTGGAGGAAGAGTTAATCCAATTGGAGGTACCTTTAAGGATATTACCAGTTCACATAAAAAGTCATATAATTAGTTAAATGAGGACTGTATTAATTCTCAAAGTTAAAATAAAATTACTAGACGACAACAGTTTATAAAGATAAAAACTCGTTCATTGGGACGAGTTTTTTTGTGGTTGCTTTAATTCTGGTTTGTATATGACATGAAATTTTTATTGCATCTGTAATGAAATAAAATGGTATTATTTAGTTATATATAATGTGTAACATTTTACCAATAATGAGTTTGTTCAGATACAGAAGTAATTCTTTAAGGGAAAAAGGTGAGTGAATGACCAGTTGGAAGAATCCTATTCTTTTAATATCAGGAATAGGGATTTCATATTTGGGAAATTGGATTTACTTAATTGCACTTAATATTTCGATATTAAACTTAACTGGCTCTGCAACAGCAGTTGCGGGGCTCTATATTATAAGGCCAATTGCCGTATTAATCACTAATACGTGGTCTGGGAGTGTCATTGATCGTGTTAATAAACGAAGATTAATGATTTCTATTGATATTATAAGAGGTGTCTTAATATTTGTGATTCCTTTCATATCATCATTAAGGACTATATATACAGTCCTTTTAATGATTAATATTGCCGGTTCATTCTTTGGTCCAAGTTCCTCCGTTTACATAACAAAGCTGGTACCTCCTGTAAATCGAAAACGATTTAATTCGATTATGAGTTTGGCCAGCTCCGGTGCATTTTTATTAGGCCCAGCTATTTCAGGGATACTTATTATGTATGTAGGGACAGAATTATGCATTGTAATTAATGCCATTACTTTTATAATTTGTGCATTTTTCATCTATCTTCTTCCTGACGTTGATGAAGATCTAGATAATATAAGAGAACCAGTTCAGTGGAAAACTCTAATAAATGATTGGAATGCAGTTAGGGAATTTACTAAGATTGCAAAGTTCTTTGTATCAGTTTATTTATTGTTTCAATGTGCAATGCTAATTGGCTTTGCACTAGACTCACAAGAGGTTACTTTTATTAAACAGCACTTGGAGTTGTCTGATAGAGATTATGGCTTAATTGTAAGTATTACTGGTATTGGGGCATTGGGAGGAGCTACTGTCGCTACCGTTGTATCTAAGAAGTTGCAACTAAGGATATTTATAGGTGCTGGAATGTTACTGACATCAATAGGATATGTTTTGTTTTATGCATCTTTTAACTTTATAACCGCAACATTGGCATTTGTATTTTTAGGCTTCTTTATGGCATTTGCGAATGCAGGATATGCTACCTTTTTTCAAAGTAATGTACCAGTAACAATTATGGGAAGGTTCGGTAGTATTGCAGATATGGTTCAAGGTATAATTCAAATTGGATTGACACTGCTTTTAGGGTTTACAATAGAATGGTTTTCATTGCAAGTTGTTTGTATTATTTTTTCTTTTGTCGGAGCAATTCTTGCAACCCTACTTTTCATTACCATATTTATTCCTTCAAAGGCTGCTTATTTTGAAGAAAATAAAAAATCAATTACTGGCTAAAATGACAACACTTAAAATATCTTAATGAACTCCCTCAGTTTAATACAGTTTTCTCACGAATACTCGCTTATTCGCAGGATTTCATAACCCATGATATGGATTTAACGATTAAATGAAATGAGTTCAGGTCATTATGGCTCCGTGAAGGCATAGTTAAATAAAGGAGTTACATCTAAATTCACATTTTAGCATATGATGTACATGCTCCACGCCACCCCTGGAGGCTTTCGCACCCTGTCTCAACGGTTCATTTGCCCTATCATTCCTTCGTCATACCTATCTAAGGGGTGGAGGACAGTTATGCTAACGAGATGGGTCAGTGCCCTTTTGTTGAAGAAACCTGGTACTCCGATCATTTTGATCAACCGGTTACCCTAATTAAAGGGGTTTGAAATCCTGCAAATAGGCGAGTATTCGTGAGAAAATCGTACTACACTGAGGGAGTTTAAGAAGCAGAATATTTTTTTATATGATAACGAATCCAGTGGTATAATTTGTTGATTTCTTGAGAGGGGATGCAATATGCTTGTCAAAAATGTTCTTATTAGTAGTGGTGGATGTATAGAGAAGTGGGATAACGTCCGAGGTCATACGAATTTGGCAAAAGGTAATATAGGTAAAATGATAGCTGAAGAATTTTTAGCGTTAGGAGCAAATGTAACCTACTTACACGGTTATTTCACTGCATTACCGAGTAATCTAGAGCAGCAAAACCTTCATTTAGAACCCTTTGAGGGAATATTTGAACTTCAAGATAAAATGAAACATCTGATTTTAGAAAAACAAATCGATGTTGTAATTATGGCTGCTGCTGGGTCTGATTGGGTAGTGGATAAAATGGTTAATCAAGAAGGACAAATACTGTCCAAGAAGGGGAAAATAACAAGTGACAATCCACCAATTATTCATCTAAAAAGGGCTCCAAAGGTGTTGAATCAGATAAAAAAATGGAAACCAGATGTAATGTTGGTAGGTTTTAAATTGGAAAGTAATCTAAATAAAACGGAACTCATAGAAAGAGCTGTAACTAGAATGAATACTTCATCGGCAGATTTTATGGTTGCTAATTATTCCGACTCGTTATCAACTACTGGAGCAACACACTACATAATAAATAAGGACCAAGACATTTGTGAATGTATTAGTAAAGAGGAAACGGCTAAATCCATTGCTATAATGATAGAAAAACAATTTCCATTATCGGAAAATGTAATTAACATATATTAATCTGAATTCATAGTGAAGGTAAGACTGGGTGCTTCGGCAACCCTTTTTTTATGTGTGCCAGGCATGGCAACTATCTAGGTGGTGAAAGTCCACTGTGGGGGTACACATCGACCAACCACTAAGGAAACGCAAGGTACTCATCGTGAGATAAGGGCTGGAGGAAGCGTGGAATAAAATCTTGGCTCGACGAACAAAAATCTGATATTAAGGCTCTACAAAGGGATAAGGCTCCATAGCAAGTCAAAGTCCAAAAGATGTGCGTAACTTTGTAGGTAAATCAGGCGGGTAAAAGAGGAAAGATAGTTGTCTTACTCTGAGAGGTCTTGCGGATATACGAAAGTACAGTCGAAAAAGGTTAGTCACAAGAAGTCAGCAGAAGACATAGTAATGGAATAAATCCATGAAGGGCTGAACAATTTATAGTGTTTCCAAACAACGAACGAGCAAGTGATGTACTCCGAATTGGGTTAATGGTGAAAGTATGAGCGTATCTCAAAGGATAACCAAAAGGGAGCTATCACTTACTCCTCACTTGGAAGAGACCTTCGTTAACAACTTCACGCTAAATTCTGATTTAACGAACATCTGTTGAAAATACCAATGATTTTTGTTATAATAAAAAAAGACTAAGGAAAAACCTTAGTCTTTTTAGTGTAAAAGCTCAGCCATGCCTATACGGTAGCGTGGAAAAGCTTTTTCCGATCAGTCGGCTAGCAGCTCGGCCTATACGGTAGCGGAGAAACTAACAGTTCTTATTTATCATTTAACCACGTTTTTTTATTGAAGTCAAACCAGGAAGAATGAACAATACCTATGAAGCAGATTAAGGAGTTTATCCATGAATTATTTAATCTATTTTGATGAATCCAATAAGATCGACCAATTCAATAAGGATTTCTCTTATTATGGCGCTTATGGAGCTACCGATAAATCACTTGCTGCCATTGTAAAAAAAACAAAAAGCATATATAAAAAGTTCAATTCCAAAAGCGAGTTGCATTTTGCTGAATACAATAAAGACAGGAATATAAAAAAATACTTCCAGGTTTTAAACCATGTCATTAATGAAGAACTTCGGATCAACATATTAATCGTTAATAATCTAGACGCTTTAGCGGCTGCAGAAAAAATCGGTCTAACTACCAAAGAATTACGAAATCTATTTTATATTAAGATACCGGAACGCTTATTTTATGGAGTAACACGTGGCCTATCACATATTGAAGATCCAAAGAACGAAAAATACATAAATGTAAAAATTAAGATTGATAAAAATGACGAATATGATGAGATAAAACTTCACGAAAAGTTAATTGAACAAATGAATGCTCATTCTGCTTATCGAAACAAAAATTATCGAGTAAACAAGGTTTTCTCTCAGGATTCAAAAAAATCGATTCCCCTTCAGATAATTGATACTTTTATGGGTATTGTTGTTTTCCTTCTAGAAAAAAGTTATTTAGAAGACTCGGATAATACTAAAATAAAAAGCGATCTTATTTATCGCTTCCTTGTTGAAAAAGACAATATTTTTAAATTTCAAGAAAACATTAAGCTCTTTGAATGGACTGGTAGAGAAGAACTTACCCCAGTAAATATTTCAGAACATGTTGCCCCCTTTATTATTTATAAGAGTAAATATGATACTGAAGAAATCACGCGATTGCAGAAGGTTATCCAGGGGTCCCCTTCCTTAACTACAAGAGAATTACGAGAAAAAATGGGATATCCTAACACAATGCTTAATCAACTATTAGGTTACAAAGATCAAATCACTGGTGACGGTCGTAATTATTTTTTAAACCGTGAGTAATTCACCTACAAATAAAACAAGAACAGGTGTTCGTTAAAATTGCATTTAACGCAAAGTTTGAATAAATTTGACCTTATCCTATAAACAACAACACGTATAAACAAAAACATGCTTTCCTTATTACCTATAGAAAGGTTGATTTGATTTGGCTGGAACTAGAGAAAAATTGATTCATGCTAAAAGGATTGAAAATTTAATCCCCCTAATGCCCTTTTATGTGATCGAATACATAGAAGCAAAAAAACGTGCTAGATACTCTTCCTCTACCCTGCTTGGCTATTTACATGAGTATGTAAAGTTTTTCTCGTGGCTTATTTCTGAAGGTATCTCTTCTGCTGCTACCATAAAAAACATCTCTTTAGAGGATTTGCAGACTTTAAGCAAAAAAAGCGTGGAGTTCTATCAAGAGTTTCTGGAGAATGAAATTATTAACGCTTCCGAATTAGAAACTAACCCAAACCTGGAGCCAAAAACAAGAAGTGAAGATGCGGTTAACAGAAACATAAATGCACTTAAATCTCTCTTTAACTATTTAACTCAAGAAACTGAAGACGACGAAACCGGAGAATGTTATTTTTACCGTAACGTTTTTAATAAGATTAAAATCCATAAAAAAGAAGAATCGGCAAGTAGGCGTGCAAAAAAGATCAACTCCATTATTCTAAATGATGAAGAAATTGAGGATTTCCTCAACTTTATTAAATTTGATTACGAAAAGATTCTTACTCTACAGGGAAAGAAAAAACAGCAAGCCCCTTTCCTCCGAGATAAGGAACGGGATATCGCATTAATTAGTATGATGCTTGGTACCGGAGTGCGCGTAAGCGAAATAGCAGGATTAACCCTTAAAGAAATTAACTTTCAGCAAAATGAAATTGATATAACCAGAAAAGGAAATAAGGCAGACACCGTGGATGTCCTAACCTCCTCCCTGGATGATTTAAAGGCTTATTTGCGAATAAGGGAGATAAAGTATCCCGGGGCTGCTTCTACTCCCTACGTCTTTGTTACACGCTATAAAGGCACAGCTCAGCCCATCTCAGTCCGTGCAATCCAAAACCTTGTTAGTAAATATTCTGAAGCATTTTTCGCGCAAGATGAGTTTTCTACGGGGAAAGTAATTAGTCCGCATAAACTTCGACATACTTTCGCTGGAGATTTTATTAAAAAAGGTGGAAATATCATTTTGCTCAGAGATCAGCTGGGGCACAATTCCATAGAGACAACACAGAAATATACTAACCTTTCTAAAAAAGAAAGAAAAGCCGTTATGGAGGCTATTGAGTCCTCACGAAATGGTTAACGTTCATACGCTCAACCTAAACAATAAAGGAGGTTATAGAATGAAAGATAAGGAAATTAAATTGGATGATTTTATTGTTTCCAACTCCCGTGTAGCTGAAGGCTTATATGAACAGTTTCTTCCCTACACTGAACGGCTGTTTATAGAGGTTGACTCTGCTCCATCATACGTAGAAGCTTTTGTCACGTTTCTTCCTGGGGAAATGAGAGGGAAATTTGAGATATTAATCAGTATACCAGCCTGGAAGTATTGCTTTGTATCTCCCCCCTCAATTACCACTTATTTAGCATCGTCTAAGTTAAATGAAGCTCAGGAAAAAGTGCAGCAATGGCTAATGCCTCTTTCAGACGGTATTGTCAGTGGAGTTCAGCAAATGAAAAATAATATACTTTCTAAATTACAAAAATAATATCTGGAGAACCCAACTCCCCCTCTAAGCATCTAGCTGTGAATTGGACAATTAAATTTGTAAGAGAAGAAAATCCTATAGTGACCTGCTCAATTATCTATCCTTTTAACTATTCTCATATTACATATCTAACTACTTTAAATTAGAGGAGATATTCCATTGGCAATTAAAAAAATTATCCCACTGGCACTTGGACTTTCATTATTAACAACTGCAGGATTATCACCGCTGGAGAACCTTTTTGAAAAAACCATCATTATAGGTAAAGCAGAAGCAGCCTTTTCTAAATTCTCAGGACAAGTAACTGCATCAGCTTTGAATGTTCGTTCAACAACTAGTTCGAAGGCTAAGGCCATTGGCTTGTTGAAGAAAAATGCAAAAGTTTCAGTGATAGGCAGTAGTAAAGGATGGTACAAGATTAAATTTGGGAAAGGTTATGGTTATGTTTCGAGTGCTCATGTGAAAAAAACAACGACATCAAGTACAAAAACGCTCGTCGCTTCAATTAGTAACATTCCAGGTGCACCAAAAGCATCCCAAGGATATTATTTACCAACCAATTCATATGTTTTACCTGTTGATATGGTTAAGCTTAATAAAGTTAGAGTCACTAATACTTGGTCTGCTTCAACGAAAGCTGGTCAATTAAAATCATTAGCAACTACATTAGGGTTACCTTATGAAAATAGTTCGATTTTCTTTGAAAGAGATAATATTAAAAATCCAAATTCTATATATGATCAGGTTGTGGTCTATCAAGAGTTCTATAGCAGCAGTAAAATGGGGTTTGGTTTTGATAACCATAGAGGGATTAGAAAGCCAGAAGGTGAGTATTTACTTAAAGTAATGTTGAAACCATACTTCCCTAAATCATATAAAATTCTTGCAGAGAAATTTGTAAGACAAGGATACATGGATGGCGCGAAAAGTTATGAAACAGCTATTAAGTATGATGGTTTAAAGGTCCGCATGGGCGGAGGGGTAATGTACGTTTCAAAATAAGAGCTGTGTGTGAAGATGGCCTTTTTGAAAAGAAAACTTCAGTAGAGTATACAGGACAATTTTAGGAGTGAACGTAACTATGAATCAGATTTCTTTCGAGTCTCTTCTTTTTGAAGATAATAAAACGGTAGAACCTCCCCCGCCTCTCTCAAGCCCTTTGGAAAATTTTATACTTACCCTTATATCAAAAGGTCAGATTAGTGCTAGGGATATCTGTGAGCAATTGATAGAGCAAAATAAAATATCATCTGAACGTTATTCAACTGATAAACCAAAAGATTTTCATAAAGTGTGTAAAATTTTAGATGACTTTGTGAAACAGGGGAAATTGTCGTTAGCTGAAGATAATGAAAAAACGGACCGAATATACAAAATGGAATAACTTCATATAATCCGGAGGGCTATTATGAATAAGAAACAGAAAAAAGCTTTAGAAGACTTAATTTGGGGAGCTATTGTTTTATTAAGCTTTTGGATATTTTTTAAAACTAGTAATATAATGTTGGCTGCAGGAACCTTTTTCTTTTTGATACTAATCATAATTTTTTATAGGGGTATTAGCTCCTTCCTTTATCAAAAGCACCTAAAAAGATCCGGCATTCATCAAATAGATAAAATGACCGGGACCCAGTTTGAGCAATACCTGGAACTACTGTTTACTCAAAAAGGTTATAAGGTAAGTTTAACTAAATCTACTGGTGATTTTGGTGCAGATTTAATTCTTAAGAGTACAGGTGGTAAAACTATTGTAGTTCAGGCGAAAAGATACTCCAAAAATGTTGGGATAAAGGCAGTGCAAGAGGTCGTATCTGCAGTTCCTCACTATAAAGGGACAGAAGCTTGGGTTGTCACAAACAGCTATTATACGGAAGCTGCAAAGAAGCTTGCTGTAACAAATAATGTTCAATTGTACAATCGAGATCATTTAATAAAATGGATTTTAAATAAAAAGATTGCGTAGAAATGAATGATTTGCCTTGAATAAAACTAAATTAGCATTAGCTGCTATCAAGAAGATAGCACTTTTGCTAATTAAAGTTCGGAACCACCGGTTATTTTGAATCCATTTAACTCTTCAAATGTGCTAATCGCATTCATCAAACCATTTGGATCTTCACAGAGAGAATTCTTAATCTTAACAGGCTTCTGATATATACCGCTATAAATATGTATATAATCGTGACAAATATCAATTTTGACTTTTACTGGTTTATTCCCTTTAAAATAGTTCTTCATAATAGCCCTCCTTATTGGTAATATTCTCCATAGTGGGGCTAATTTCCTGTATAAATGAAATAGAAAATGATATTTTGAACACGGCTCTTTCTTACTACTTTCTCCGGGTTCAACCGTTCTCGAGCACAACCAAAGCATTATTCGTTGGCCAACGTGGCCCGATCAGCCGGCAAACAGTCCATAATGACATGAAGAAATACGCAAAGGCAGCTGGTGTGGAATTATCAAAGGCACACGCTCATAATTTGCGCCATTTATTCGGTCTTAGACTGGCTGCAATGTAATAAAATGTGTGCTTTTTTAACGTTGCTCAGCAATTGGGTAAGGGAGGTAATCAGATGGTTCATCTCGAAATTGTAAGTTATGCCAGAACAACATGCCTCAAATGAATATTGACCAAAGGGATTATCTATTAAAAGGGATAAGATTGGAGGGAATAGAAAATGGATGTAAGGACACTTTTGTTACAACAATGGGCAAGCTGCTTAGATAAAGAAGACTGGATACCACCACTTGAAAAAGTACTAGAGAATATTACTTTGGAACAGGCAATTTGGAAACCAGTTGAAGGGGCACATTCCATTTGGGAATTAGTTTGTCATTTACTTTTCTATGAAAAGAGAATTCTGTTACGCTTTCTAGGTGAAACAGCAAATGTACCAAAGGCAGAAAATAATGACGCTACATATCGATTACCAACTGAGACCTTTCAAAATTGGAAGGAAACAAAACAAGAATACTTTTCTGTTCATCGTGAACTTGAAAAAATACTAGCAAAATCAAAACTAGAAGATTTGTATAGACCGATTCCTGATGACAATCCATTAGTGCTTGAACTGAAGAGTTTAGTAATGCACGACGCATATCATATTGGGCAAATTGTATTCCTTAGTAAAATGCAAGGAGCTTGGGCAGGGAAACGCAGCTTTTAAAAAGTTTTATTAGCTTTACAGTTATTCCACTATAGAGCACTATTCTGAAGTGAGGATAAAAGTCCAATTTCTTAATTTTAATATTGAGAAATTGGACTTTTTATATTTATTTATAGTGCAAAATATCGCAAAATGCCAATAGAAGAAATGGCTCAGTACATGGGCCATACCAGTATTGAGGTTACAAGGATATATCTGGTGAAAAAGCAGTCTTACTATGCAGAAAAGATTAATCAATTATAAGAAGAGTATTGATCCAAGGACATTTTAAAAGCCAAAGATTCCGCACGACAGGACTGGAAAAATAGCTTATTGTTAAATAAATATCGTAAAATGAAATAGTCTTAAGACACAACTTTGGGAGGACGATATGAAAAAATTAATAGGTATAGGCATTATTTTAATATATTTGTTTAGTTGGGTGCAGTAGTAACGAAAGAGTAATTTATGATGGTGTTAATAAGCATTGGAGAGGTGATTACACTGCAACGATTGTAAAAGACGTAAATGAGCAAGGACAATATGTGCTTCACTATAAAAAAAAGGATACTTTAAAAGACGTTAAGATTAACATTAATGGCGAGGACGCTTATCAAAGAAGGGGAATTATTAAAAGTAATAAAATTAATATCTCAAATAATTGTTCCGGCTGCTCAGTTACTAAAGGAGACAGTATAAAAGTTATTATCACATGGGATAATTCACTCAAGGAAACCCTAACACTATATAAAAAATAGAACCAATCGGGAAGAGCTATTCAGATGATGAATATTAGATTCCAAATGATAATATTAGTAATAATGGCAATCTAAACCTTCACAAGAGAGAACTGATTGGGGAGCTTAGGTTTCGCGATCAAGCTATACTGGCACGAGTAGTGGTGGTGTACGGCAGTATACTAATACGGGAAATGTTGCTGCAGCAAGAACGGAATTTAATGGAGTTGGCTCTGGTGAAGTTACACAATATATAAGTGGGGATAAAGTAACCTTTGTATTTTCAAGGAGGGCTGGCTCTTTCGAGTACTTTCTAAAGTTAACAGTTTTACACAATAAAAAAGGAGGATAAAATATTATCCCCCTTCATTACTTATGCTTTCTTTTTGTATGGATCATAACTATAATCAGCTTTTCTTCTGTAAACAATTTCACCGGTTATATCTCCACCAGTTTTGGAGGGGAATACCGCTTTAACACCGTATACAGCTTCACCAGCCTTATAGTGGTTTTGCTCTTTGTTTGAATCATCTCGTTTTACAATTCGATTCATGTTGAAGCACCTCCAAATAAATCATTTATGGTACCAAGAAGTTTATAGTTTTGTTCATTAATATCACTGAGTACTTCTTTTGACAGTTTTTCTCTTCCAGTAACGGCTACTGCCAGTACATGCTTTCCTATAGGATAGCATAATACGTATGTTTTATCAAAAGGACTGGTGCTCTTTTCAAGTATAAGTTCCTCTGATTTCATGTAACAGTCCATTACAATAATACGATTTTCTTGGAGATTATTATTAACTCCAAATTCAAAAAAACGGCCCCGACCTTCATTCCCTGCAATTTGCCTTAAACCTTCCTTCTCAGCCTTCCATACCCCAATCCCTTCAACGGTAAATGAGTTTGGAATCTTATAGGCTGACCAAACAGTTTCGGCTAAATAGTGATACTTATTTTCGGGATTTGCTAAAAGTTCTGTGGTCAATTTACGAAGCAAACGGATAATAGCATAATCTTGTTCACTGCTTATTTGAGCCTCAGCCAAAAGTTTTACCGGGTCTTGATATACTCCGAGCTCGTTTATTTTTCTTGTGATAGCCCGGCAAGCTATATTAACCGCTGCATTAAAATTATCATCACTTCTATTTTCATACCTTAAGACTGTATGTCCATCTAAATCTGTTGGCAATCGAAAACCAGCGACATTTTCTCTTTGTGGTATCTCTTGGGGAATAATATAAAAAACTCTTCCTCTTCTTAACCTTCCCCAAAATAATCCCATTTCAAATTATATTTAGGTTAAATAATGAAACAGTTGATATTATAAAGACCACACATATTAGACATGTCTAATATGTGTGGTCTAATTCTGTTTATTTTTCAACTAACGCACCTCTTTAGTTCAAAAAGAATGTTCAATAAAGAGCAATTTTCAATCATTGACTCAGTTTTAACCTCTACTAACTCCTGTCCATTAAACTCCATTCTGTATATGTCTGGTTTTGATGTATGATGTAAAAAATCCAAATCGTACTTTTTGTCATAATACCCCAGCATCAATGTCATCACTGCTCCGTGAGTACCCAAAACTACTTTCTTCCCTCGAAAAGAAGTTAATATTTCTTTTAAGACTTTTTATAGATCTTTTCTGGCAACCAGAATTAGATTCTGCTCCCGCTAATGTAAAATTGGGTTCAGAAAACGACCTATTTAACAAAGGGAATAATTCTTTGTCAGGTATTCTAGTGCCTTCAGTAGAAAAAATTCTTTCTTTAAGATCCTCAAAAATCAATACTTCTTGTCCTATATCTTTAGCTATCTGCTCAACTGTTAGGATTGAACGTCTGTATGGGCATGAGATAACAGCGTCAATATTCTCCATTTTTAATAGGTCAGCTATTTGTAAAGCGTCTAATTTACCTTTTTCAGTTAACCCTCTTGTTTTTTCATCCCCTTCTTTTGGTGAATCACCGTGTCTTATCATATATATAAATGTTTTCATAGTACCTCCAAGAAAATGAATTTATAGATTATAAATACAGAAATAAAGTCGAAGCTTTTCGGAAACCTTTTTATATTTGGGTTGATCTTACCAATTTTTTTACTTAATTTCATTATTTCAATTCAATTTCCTTAATCCAAAATTCCAATGAATCCATTGGTTCTTCTCTTGTATGATACCAAGAATTGAAAACACCATATCCTACAAAAAGTAATATGAGGAATACTGGTACTATAAGAAAAAGTGAAAATAATCTACTTCTTTTCCAGAGTTTTATTCCAAAAATCAAACATCCAGTAAAAATAATTAAAGTAACAACAAGTGACATACAATTTTCCCCTTAAAGTGCAAATAATTTTATTCTTCTTTAAGCATCTACTTATTTAAATATATATAGAATTTCTATTTAGGTAAACACAAAGTTGGTAATAATTGTTAAAATATCCTGCCTGTTAGCATAATAAAAAAAAACAGGATAGCCGCCGCCATCCCTTTATTAACATAAGCACCCGTTAGCCATCCATGAAGCGGAAAAATCACCGCTTCACCACAGAGAATGAAAATGGTTAGGAAGTGTCAATACTGATACTGACCTTAATCCAGTCAACCCTAATCCATAGACTTTTTATTTATCGCTCTCCTCTTTTTTTAAACGTTTGAGTAGGGTCTTCTTAACTATTGCCATTTTCCAATTTTGAAGAAACTTATTTTCATGGTAGTTCTATAAGCACTCTCTCTTTCTATATCAAAGGTACGACACGCCAGGAATTTTCAATTGTGATTGTTCCCCTATAATTCCTTCAAGATCCAATTCGGTCTTTGCATGACTTTTTAAAGCAGAAAAGGATGAAATCATATAATCCTTATGTGCTTCTTCACTTAACCACCCAGTGAGTACAAGGAAGCGTTTATCATCTTTAACAGAAGAACCAAACTCTCCACCAAGCATTTTTTCAGTCTTTTTCATTCCTGAATTCCAAACTTTACTTTGTGTTTCTATAAAATGAGAAGCTCTTCCCTCCTTTACATTAGACAATGCAGTTCGAATGAAATTACTTTCTCTTAAAATCGATACTATGTCTTTTTCTAATCCCTGAATATTAAAGACCTCTTCAAATAATTCAACATCAATTGATGTATATGTACTTGACTGATTAGTGTTTAAAAATATACCGTCGTGAACATTATTCATAAAATAAGCATAAACGTCTTTATTTTCCCAGAAGGAAAATACACAAGCAGTAAATTCATTTTTTATACTCCATCCACCAACTTGTCCTAAAAATCCGTTAATGGTATTTACAGGTTGCCATTGTGCTTGTAATTTTGAGAATAAGTCTATTTGATCTTTCTTTACCTGACAAGAAATTCTTTTAATAATCATAATTAGCTCTCCCCCTCCATTTTTAATTTCACCATTATCTTCTAATGGGGTTCTGCTTATGCAACTAACCTCCCTCAATAAACAAACACTTATCTCTTAATTACGCAGTTTTTCACCATATTGCTATCTAACTTGTTTTATTTTACAGATTTGATTAGAGAGAAAAGAACACAATCAAGCAGTTTACGAAGAAAATGAGCGCAAGAAACTAGCCAACCTTTGGTTAATTTCAAAAAGTTGG
>NZ_MLYQ01000155.1:0-4470 GCF_001866725.1 Bacillus sp. MUM 13 | reverse complement strand
AGCCGAGGAGGCTCACCGCCCGCCCCGCGGAAAGCGAGCATCCTGGAGCGGAAATCAACCCCTTGTTCTATAGCAGCAAAGTTTACGAAAACAGCCTTTTTAAATGACACACTTAACATAATCATCTTATGGGCATATAAACCCGAAACACAGCCTTAGGTAATGATGATAAGCACTCCTAAATAATGACTAACCGTTTATGAACTGAGCATACTAAGAAACATACATTTCAGCTGGGAGGTTTCTTTTATGGGAAAAAGTGAAGACATGCTGTCATTATTTGCACTAGGCGGAGTGAATGAAATTGGAAAGAATATGTATGTCCTTCAATATTCCGATGACATCATTGTGATTGACTGCGGCTCTAAATTTCCTGATGAAACATTGCCGGGAATCGATCTGATTATTCCTGATATTTCATACTTGCAGGAAAATGAAGAAAAAATCCGCGGAATGATTGTGACTCATGGACACGAAGACCATATAGGCGGAATTCCCTACTTTCTCAAAAAATTAAATATCCCTATATATGCCACTTTCTTTACTCTGGGATTAATTGAATTGAAATTGAAAGAACATAAAATTCTTAGAGAAAGCAAGTTAATCGAGATTCATTCAGATTCCGTTTTTCAATTAGGCAAAATCGGCCTCCGTTTTTTCAACACAAATCACAGCATACCTGATTGCCTCGGAATTGTTTTTGATACACCTGAAGGCACAGTGGTCCATACGGGCGATTTTAAGTTTGACCTGACACCAGCTAATAATCAATTCCCCGATTTTCACAAAATGGCCAAAATCGGGAGTGACGGAGTATTGGCTTTATTGTCTGAAAGCACAAACGCTGAACGTCCCGGCTCTACCCCTTCTGAACGGGTGGTAGGCACTCATATCGAGGAATCTTTTTTAAGGGCCGAAAATAAAATAATCATTTCGACCTTTGCTTCCAATGTAAGCAGGCTTCAGCAGATAGCAGATGCTGCACATAAGACGGGGCGCAAGCTTGCATTGCTTGGGAGAAGCATGGTGAACGTCGTTTCAGTTGCAATGGAACGCGGTTATTTAGACATACCGGAAAACATGCTGATTGAGGCCAATCAAGTGAATGACTTCGAACCTGAAAATGTGTGCATTCTTTGTACAGGAAGCCAGGGCGAACCCATGGCCGCTTTATCACGCCTGTCTTCATCAAATTTCAGGGATGTATCCATACTCCCAGGCGATACCGTTATATTTGCATCCTCCCCTATACCAGGGAATGAGCGCGATGTTACGAAAATCATCGATAACCTTTTTCAGCTTGGCGCCAATGTAATTTATGGCTCTGGTTCCTCGACAGGAATGCATGTTTCAGGACATGCTTATCAGGAAGAATTAAAGATGATGCTCACGTTAATGAAGCCTAAATACTTCATTCCTGTTCACGGAGAATTCAGGATGCTGCATCATCACAGCATGCTGGCAGAGTCTGTTGGAGTTAATAAGGAAAATACCTTTATTATCAGCAATGGTGAAGTCGTCGATATTGAAAACGGGAAAGCCCGGCAAATACGGAAAGTGCCTGCAGGGAACATCTTTGTAGACGGTGTGGGAATTGGAGATGTTGGTGACATTGTACTGAGAGACCGCAAACTTCTCTCGGAAGATGGAATGCTTGTAATCGTGGTCACGCTCAGCAAGTCAGAAAGAAAGATTATATGCGGCCTTGATGTCATTTCACGCGGATTTGTTTTTGCACGTGACTCTGAGGAGCTCTTAAGCGAAGTGAACAGAATGGTGAAGATAACAGTCAAGGATCTCCAAAAAGCAAAAGTCTATCAGTGGAATGCTATGAAACAAAGCATCAGAAAGACCATTGGGCAGTACCTATACGAGCAAACCAAAAGAAAGCCGATGATTCTTCCTATTATTATTGAAGTATAAACTTTCTTGACATAAAATTAGTATCAAGGTGCAGGAAATGGCAATTTCCCGCACTTTTTTTAATTTAAAAATTCGTTTTTCCTAATTTCTATAAAAATCATGCATTCGCAAAGTTATCCTTCGCTTACTTTATATTCACAACCAGCCCTTCACTCTCATGAATATATCCCTGCTTAACACTGCCTTTTTCCACTTAAAGAGATATTGTACAATCCACCCTTTCCCCTTTCCAAGTGGTATATGTCTGGGCTCTGTCTAAAAATCTCTGTTCCCTGGATATTAATAATTCTAAAAATTTTATGCTTCTGGCTGCTTAAAAATATACCCATCTCACTTTTGCCGGCATTAGAAAGTAATGCTAGTCATAAAATGTACAAGCGGCATATCGCTGATCGGGTTTGGCGTTTACTTTGGTTTCCAGGGAATATCAGCTTTGGCGGGGTGACATATCCATTTATTAACCATAAAACAAGAATTAGCTCATTCTA
This sequence comes from Bacillus sp. MUM 13, assembly GCF_001866725.1. Lineage (NCBI taxonomy): Bacteria > Bacillati > Bacillota > Bacilli > Caryophanales > Bacillaceae > Bacillus > Bacillus sp. MUM 13. Next base: position 2,059 of record NZ_MLYQ01000155.1, on the reverse strand, counting down.
AAGTTGGGGGATGTCAATGTTTATAGCAATTGAGAAAACGGTGCTTATTATGGCTTTTTTACGGCTCATCTCCGGAAGTATTGAAATATCGGCCGCCATCCTTATGTACAAGCTGAATGATATCGAGAAAGCACTTATGGTAAACAGCTCTCTATCGCTAATCGGGCCAATGGTTTTAATACTTACGACAACAATAGGCCTGATTGGGATATCCGAAAAACTTTCACTTGTTAAAATCGTCTGTATATTTTTGGGTGTTGCTCTTATCTTAATAGGAGTAAAAAGCAAATAGGAAAAAATCCGGAGCATCCAGCGGTTGTCCGAATGCTGCTGCAAAGATTCATACCGCATCTGCTTCAAACAGATCAAATATTTCTTATTCTTCCGGGATTTAAGATTCTTCCGCAGTCTTTTTCTTTCCTTGAATTTTATTTTTCAAAACCGCTACACAGGCAATCAGCACGACCACACCAAGGCTCACAAACAAGCCCGGCCGGATGTTTTTTTCCAGAGCCGTCCCGCTGATGGCCGCAAGCATCAGGGCGAGCCCGATGCAAGCCATTATTTTTGCTATGACCTTCATTTTTAGTATTTTCAATGAAGATATAATGATGAACAGCCAATTATACAGAATCAGAATACCCGCTGCCGTTGTAATATATTCGTATATTTTTCCCGGCAATAAAAGTGCGGTAACAATAGAAGCTAACAGCCCTATTGCCGCAAGTCCTAAGGATGGCAGGGGCAGATCCTTCATTTTCTTTATTTTTTTACTGAAAAAAGAAGGGGCATCCCCATCCTCCGCCATCGTAGCCAGCAAAGTGGTTACACCGAAAAGGGAAGCGGTCATCGTTGAAAAACCTGCAATAATGATAGCTCCATTAAATACATGAGGAAAAAAGGCAAGGTGGAAATTTTCCATCGCTTTAACAAAAGGACTTTCCTTGTCATTGAATCCTTCATACGGAACCATGCTAACCGCTAATACCAAAGAAATGACATAAATGATGGTGAGTAGGATCAGCATGACAATCCCCGATTTTGGGGCTTCTTCCTTCTTTTTAAGCTGCATTGCCATCAGGCCGATTACTTCAATGCCTCCAAATGCATAAAATGCATAAATGAGTGAGGCCCAAAATCCTTTGAACCCTTCAGGAAAGATTTCGTGAGATTTTTTCGGAAAATGTATAGAGCTTCCATCTCCATGAATCCATCCGAAAATAGCAGCTGCCGCAACAACAATAAACATAAAAATGGCAGCCGTTTTGACGACGGCAAGAATTCCCTCTACTTTATCAAACCCTTTTGTGCCGAGCAGCACCACGCCAATCGATGCCACTGCATAACCGGCGGCGAAAACCCAAAGAGGAACCTGGTGGAACCAAAATTTCGAAAGGATAGAAAGGGCAGTCAGCTGACTCCCGATAATGAGGATATTAGAACTCCAGTAATTCCACCCGCAGCTAAAACCTGCCCAATTTCCATAAGCAGTTTTCGCATAATAACAAAAAGATCCTTCATGCGGGTCATCGGAAGTCATTTTTGCCAGCACATTAAAAACGATGTAGGTACCAATCGCAGCTAAGATAAAGGAAAAAACAATAGAAGGGCCAGTTGTTTTTATCCCAATACTTGATCCGAGGAAATAACCGGTACCAATTGTACATCCGATTCCCATTAAAGACAGCTGCCACCATTTCATTTGCCCTTTACTTGAATTGTCAGGTTTACTTCCGCCTGTTCCACACCCTGATTGACTCATGAAACCCCCCCCAGTTCTTCACTAATAAAACCCTCTATTTTAACATTCACAAAACGAGCTGTGCAGTAAAAAATCCATAATCTTGGAAATCACTGCTAACCACATTTCCAGCTGAATGGATCTCACCTAACATTTTTATTATTATGAAATGCGGGGGATTTATTTATTCATTAAGTCCTCACCCTTTAAGGCTCTTTTCTTAAAGATTGTTGTTTTTTAATATATTCTGTGAAGCGATCCCGTTGTTAAACCGGATTGATTGGAGTGTAAGGTGCGTGACTCCTGTGGGATTAGCGG
>NZ_MLYQ01000154.1:0-12321 GCF_001866725.1 Bacillus sp. MUM 13 | reverse complement strand
GGAGTCTCGCACCTTACACTCCAATCAACCTGGCTTAACAATAGGATCTCATCCCAACATTCATTCAAAAAAAGATTTTCAAATATGTTTCTGCCAAGTTATTTAGGGGAAAAGATGTATCAAAAAAGGAGAATGATATGTTATGGGAGAAATCATGAAAAATAAAGTGGCACTAATTACAGGTGCAAGTTCAGGCATCGGCAGGGCAGCTGCATTGAAGCTTGCCGAAAATGGGGCAAAAATCATTCTGGTGGATATAAAAGAAGACAATGCTGTAGAAGTAAAAAAAGAGGTTGAAGACCTTGGAGCAGAAGCAATTATTATCGAAGCGGATGTTTCCGTGCCAGAGCAGATGGAACATGCTTTCCACCGCACAAACGAGGAATTCGGAAGTATTGACTTTGTATTTGCGAATGCCGGCATCAATGGCGTCATCGCCCCTATTGAAGATATTTCAGCAGACGATTTTGATACAACCATACATACCAATTTAAGAGGAACTTTCCTTACCCTTAAATATGCCATTCCTTATATGAAGGAAAAAGGAGGAAGCATCGCAATCACAAGCTCTATCAACGGAAACCGGACATTCCGCAACTTTGGGTTCTCCGCCTACAGCACATCAAAGGCTGGCCAGGTTGCATTTGGAAAAATGGCCGCCCTTGAATTGGCTAAATACAAGATACGGGTCAATATCATTTGTCCAGGAGCTATTGATACAAATATTGACAGCAATACATTTCCCGAAGACGAAAACCTTAAGAAAATCAAGATTCCGATTGAATATCCAGAAGGCAGCCAGCCGCTGGAAAATAAGTCAGGGACTCCTGAGCAAGTGGGCGATTTAGTCCTTTTCCTTGCTTCCAGCATGTCTTCACATATTACCGGCACAAAGGTATATATCGATGGTGCTGAATCTCTTCTATAAGCGGATTTTTATACACGAAAAAAGGAAGCTTCTCTTGCAAGCTTCCTTTTTTTCGTTATTTTTTGGTTACAAGCTTAAGCGGAGCAGGTATCATTTTCTCAACTTTTTTGCCTTTCAAGACATCTCTTCCGGCTTTCACCGCAAGCTGTCCGATCAGTACAGGCTGCTGAGCGACAGTCGCTTCCATCTTGCCTGCTTTGATGCTGTTTAAGGCATCTTCATTTCCGTCAAAGCCAATGACCATGATATTTTTTCCTGAACTATTAATGGCCTCTATTGCACCCAAAGCCATTTCGTCATTATGGGCGAAGACCGCTTTTATGTCCGGATGTGCCTGAATCAGGTTTTCCATGACATTCAAGCCCTTGGTCCGGTCGAAGTCTGCGGACTGCTTGGCAGTGACTTTTAAGTTCTTATCAGCAATATTGTGGAAGCCTTTTCCTCTTTCACGTGTAGCTGAAGCCCCTGGCACACCTTCGAGTTCAGCAACCTTGGCATTTTTCCCAAGCTTTTCAACTAGATACTTTCCTGCCATTTCTCCGCCCTTAATATTATCGGAGGCAACAAGAGTTTTCACCTTTCCTTTATCTGCGGAACGGTCAAGTGTGATGACCGGGATGCCAATATTATTGGCAGACTGCACCGCTGCCGATATAGCAGCAGAGTCAGTCGGGTTAATCAGCAATATGTCGGAGCCCTGCTGAATTAAATCCTCCACATCACTCACCTGCTTGGCAGAGTCGTTTTGCGCATCGACTACCTTAACCTGCATGCCAAGCGCTTTTGCTTCTTTTATGACCCCATTCTTCAAATCAACGAAAAACGGGTTGTTTAATGTGGATACAGAAAGACCTATTTTAACATCCTTAAGATTCTTTTTTTCAGCAGGCTTTGCCCAGCCTGGCGGTTCCAATGAGCAGGCACTTAAAAGCATAAGTGTTAAAGAAACAATTAAAACCAGTAATTTTTTCATAAAAGCCCCTCCTTATGCTGATTTCTTGCGGTCCAGTAATACCGCAATGATGATAACAATTCCTTTGACTACCATTTGATAGAAGGAAGATACACCAAGAAGATTCAAGCCGTTATTTAACGTTCCGATGATCAAGGCACCAATCAGTGTGCCGAAAATTCTTCCCTTACCGCCTGACAGGCTTGTGCCGCCCAAAACAACCGCAGCGATTGCATCAAGCTCATAAGATGTACCTGCAGTAGGCTGTGCTGAATTCAGGCGGGAAGTAAGGATAGCACCTGCCAACGCGGCAAGCATGCCTGACAGACCGTAAATCATAATCTTCACACGCGGAACTTTTATTCCAGAAATCAATGCGGCCTTTTCATTTCCTCCGATAGCGTAGGTTTTACGGCCAAAAGGAGTTTTTTGAAGGACGATGAATAAAACAGCAAATGCCAAAATCATGGTGATGGCAGGCACCGGGATGCCAAGGAAATATCCGCGGCCGAATAACTGAAACAAATAATTATCTCCTAAGCCTGTAATCGGATTTCCGTCTGTATAAACAAGGGTCAGACCCCTGAAAGCTGTCATTGTTGCGAGAGTTGCAATAAATGGTGCCATTTTTCCTTTGGTAATAAGGATTCCATTGACCATTCCCATAATTCCGCCAAGAACGCAGCCGACAATGATGGCAAGGATCGGATCAAGGCCAGCTACAATCATGCCTGCGCTTAACGAGCTTGACAGCGCAAGAATGGCGCCGACGGAAAGATCAATGCCGCCTGTAAGAATGACAAAGGTCATGCCAAAAGCGATTAGCGCATTGATGGCAACTTGCCTTAATAGATTAAGAATGTTCAATGGTTCTAGAAAGCTCGGATTTAATATGGATACAATGATTAGCAGGATTAGCAATCCAAGCAGCGGCCCAAGCTTTTGAGTCATCGAAGAGACAAAATTGGGTCTAGCTGCTGCAGCACCTTCATTAATAGATTTCATCTCACTGGCCTCCTGTTGCGAATGTCATAATTTTTTCTTGCGTTGCTTCATTTTTAGATAATTCACCGGTAATTTTCCCTTCATGGACCACAAGGATCCGGTCGCTCATGCCGAGGACCTCAGGCAGTTCAGAGGATACCATGATGATGGCTACTCCGCGTTCTGTCAGTTCATTGATGAGCTGATAAATTTCCCGCTTCGCTCCGACATCCACCCCTCTGGTAGGCTCGTCCAGTATAAGCAGCTTCGGTCCGATGCCGACCCATTTGGCGATTACCACTTTCTGCTGATTTCCTCCGGATAATGTTCCGGCACTATTTTCAGCGCTTTCTGTTTTGACAGTCAGCCGCTTAATCAGCATGTTCACGAAATCACTTTCATTTTTCCCATTAATGATTCCTTTAGGGGCAAAGCTGTAAAGAGAAGGCAAAACGACATTTTCCCTGATCGAGAAATCCAATATCAGCCCTTCATCTTTTCTGTCTTCCGTGATGAAGCCCATGCCAAGCTTAACTGCCTGATCAGGAGATTTGATTGCCGTTTTTTTGCCATTCATCCAGATTTCTCCGCTGTCAATTGACTCAAGGCCAAAAATGGCACGCATGATTTCCGTCCGGCCCGCTCCCATCAATCCTGAGAAACCGACAACCTCTCCCGCACGGACTGTAAAACTGATATCCCTGAATTGGCCTTTTTTTGTTATGTTTTTCACCTGCAATACGTCTTCGCCGGGTTTTGATTGCCGTTCAGGAAAACGGTCCGTCAATTCCCGCCCTACCATCTTTCTCACAACTTCATCAAAATGGGTGTCCGGAATGGCTTTGGTATCAACGGTCCTTCCATCACGCATAATGGTAATCCGGTCACAGATGGCGAATATTTCTTCCATTCTATGAGAAATATAGACAATCGAAACTCCCTGGCTTTTAAGGGAAGCGATTACTTCAAAGAGCTTGCCGATTTCCCTTTCCGTCAGGGCTGCAGTCGGCTCATCCATGATAATGACCTTGCTGTCTGTCATTAAAGCTTTGGCAATTTCAATCATCTGCTGCTCACCGACCGAACAGCTTCCCGCTTCCTTATCCAGCGGAATGGACACAGCCAGCCGTTCAAACTGCTTTTGCGCAAGCGCTCTCATTTCCTTTATTTTTAGAAAGCCGAGCGGCGATTTCAATTCCTTTCCTATGAAAAGGTTATCCAGAACCGTCATATCAGGCCAGATATTCATCTCCTGGTGGATGAAGGTGATGCCGCTTTTCTCGGCTTCTTTCGGATTGGCAAAAAGCGTTTCCTTCCCGTCAATTGCGATTGTACCCCCGTCAAGTGTGTGAAGGCCTGTAAGCAGGTTCATAAGTGTTGATTTACCTGCTCCATTTTCCCCCATTAAAGCATGCACTTCACCATGCTCCAATTCAAAATCGACCCCTGTTAAAACGCGGTTGGCTCCAAATGCTTTATAAATGTTCTTCATGGATATCTGCATGTTATTCACCTCTTTTTTTAGAAAAATACACCAGAATGCAGGATGCAATTCGCATACGGAGTGATTTCTCCTGTCCGGATTACCGCCTTTGCCTGCTTCGTTTTTTGCTTGAATTCCTCGTGTGATACCTGTTCCATCACGGTATCTCCAAAGGAGTTCTGAATAAATTCAAGGGTTTCAGGATTTCCTTCGGAGATTTCTTGTGCCAGCGTAATCTTTTCAATCACCATATCCTCTGAAACGGCTTTGACCGTTTCTATAAAAGAAGGCATTCCCGGTACAAGCGCCAAGTCGATCTTCAGCACCCCATCAGGGATAGGAAGACCCGCATCCGCGATGACGATTGTATCTGTATGTCCCAGGTCTGAAAGGACTTTTGAAATATGGCTGTTTAGCATTCCATGCCGCTTCATTTTACAGGCTCCCCTCTACTTCAGCTCTTGTTGGCATTCCGCCCTGTGCACCGAATTTAGTAACAGATAGCGAAGCCGCCCTGTTAGCAAACTGTATGCTTTGTTCTATACTCTTACCTTCTGCAAGTGCAACAGCAAAGGCTGCATTAAATGTATCTCCAGCACCTGTCGTATCTACAGCTTCTACTTTATAAGAAGGAACAAGCTTTTCCTTTTCTCCATCATGATAGCGCACACCATTTTTCCCCTCTGTAATCAGGAGCTTATTCGGATATTTTTCCAGGCTTGTGTGAATGTCAATTCCTTCAAATAGAACGGATGCCTCAAGCTCGTTTGGAGTCAGATAGGCTGCCTTTTTTATCACATCCTTGCTGATTGGCCTGGACGGAGCAGGATTCAGTAAAAGAGGAACACCGCTTTCAAAGCAAAGCCCGCTGACATATTCAACCGTTTCTTCAGGAATTTCCTGCTGAATCAGCACGATATCAGAGCTTTTGATTACATCTGCCGCCTTTTCCACATACTCCGGCGTCACCAAGTCATTGGCGCCCTTCACAACGATAATGCTGTTATCTCCATCGGCAAGAGTAATATGTGCTGTGCCGCTTTCTATACCTGTAACCGGTTCCATATAATTCACAAGTACATGGTTGTTTTTTAAATTCGCCAGGATTTCTGCACCAAATGCATCATCCCCAACACAGCCGATCATGTGCACATCTGCTCCAAGTCTTGCTGCAGCAACTGCCTGGTTAGCTCCCTTTCCTCCCGGGACCGTTTTAAATGAATATCCTAAAATCGTTTCCCCTGCCTCTGGTCGTTTAGGGGCAGTGACCACCAAGTCCATGGATGCACTGCCAATTACCGTAATTTTAGCCATTGTCATCAACCTTTCTCGTTGTTTGCCTTTCGATGAAGCTGACAGGAAGCTGGATGTTCTTCTCAGCTACATGCTCATTATTAATTAGCCGAATCAAAAGCTTTGCCGCTTCTTTTCCCATTTCATATGCAGGCTGCCTGATCGTTGACAGCGGAGGAAACAGCAGGCTCGAAAGCGGAATATCATCAAATCCGATAATTTGAAGATCTTCCGGTATTGCTTTTCCAATCCTCAATGCTTCGTGCAGGATAGCAGCCGCTGCTGCATCATTGCTTGCGATAACACCATCTGTATCCGGGAAGTCCTTAAAAAGGATTTTGGCGGATTTCTCTCCTTCTTCAAAAGAAAAAGATGAGGTGGCCATCACATTAAAGTTCACATCTGAAACACAAAGCTCCTCGATGGCTCCCTTAAATCTGTCCTGCGCCGTCTGCAGTTCACCGGGCCCTTTAAGCAGGGTAATTCTTTTGCAGCCCCTTTTCACCATTTCCCTAGCGGCAATTTTCCCGCCTTCCATTCCATTGGCAAAAACCGATGGATGGTCATTCGATGTTCTGTCGAGGAACACAACCGGCAGGGAGAGATTATTATAATGATCCCTTTTCGTATGGTTCGTGGCCGAGATGATACCGATTACATTATTCTGTATAAAGGTATCGATATAATCTAGCTCTTTGCTCGGCTTTTCATCTGCATTCCCGATAATCAGCCGAAAACCCTTGGCCTGCATCTCATCCTCCACGCCCCTGGCAAGTTCAGGGAAAAACGGATTTCGGATATCCGGAAGCAGCAAACCTATTAATCTGGACTTCTTTTTATATAGAGATCTCGCGACTTCATTCGGTTTATAATTTAACTCGCGTATTGCATCATTTACCAAAACTCTCGTATCTTCGTGCACATATCCGTTATTATTCAAAACTCTCGAAACCGTCGCTACTGAAACACCCGCTTCGCGGGCCACATCCTTAATCGTAGCCAAAAATCCCACCTCAAATATGTAACCGATTACACATATAGATTATCACACTCTTTTTTATTTTACAACTGATAATTTTTATAACAGAGTTGATACCCCTCTCTCATTTTGGTTCAGTTCCACAAAAGGTTAAAACGATACGACATGATGGAAAAAATCATGAATTTTTTATTAAAGCATCATCCTATGTTTTCTAAGCTTAAAAATTCTAACTAAAAACACCTGTTGCCTAAAAGGCAATCAAGTGCTGATCGATGATTCTAAGCATACTTTCAATATTACTGAACCGGTCCCATAAATTCAGTAATAATAAGGATATGTTCCTTCAAATTTACTTTCTTTAAGTTCTCAACTTTATCTGGTCCACCTAAACCTAGTAAAGGGGTATAACCAAAACATTCGTCATAGTTAGGGGCACTATATTTGCTAAGCGCTTCAGGGTACGGCTGCCACATTAACTCATCGTTCATAAAGCCATTATCTTTTAAGTCATCAAAAAAGAATTCAAATCCTGAAGAAAACAACATTAACATATCCTTTCCTAAAGTTTAATAGATTTACATACTTATTTTTTTCCCATACTATAATATCACCCATTGCGGTTGTAAAAACAGGAATAGCCTGCTCATTCCTTAGATAACTTTTCTCTAAAATATCTAAATAATCGTCTGGATTAATAACTTTTAAAAAGTCATTTGCGAATTTACCAAAACCATACTTCTTCCATATTTCTATTAATTCTTCAGGAAGTTTATCTGTATATTTCAAAAGAACATCTTCAGCCACTGTTTCATGTTTTATAAAATCTTTAAAAATAGTTTCCAAATAAAATACCTCCTTTGATTATTGAGTCAATTTCACATTTAAATGAGTATTATTTAGCTGCTGAGGTGACATATATCTGGCTAATTCCTTAATTTATTCATCAACAAGATCAATTCTCTACCTCCATTGACTACCTATTGATGAATTTATTCTTTTATCTCCCAAACCTCCTATTGTATGCTTTCCAGCAGTGGATGTAGATTACTCCAATGGGCTACGAAGTAACGTAGTATAGATACGTCATTATCACCTATTAGATTGTAAGTGGAATTTCAAGGGAAATAAACTCCATTATGTACTTATATTGATATTTTATTTAGGTGGTATGTTTGGAATGGCATGGGCTGTAATAAAAGGACTTTCCTTTAGCTCGGTTTTTTCATTCACATGGCTAGTAGGTGGAGTAATTTTACTACCTGTTATTATTTACTTGTTCATTTGGTTTATACCAGGATTGCCTCTTGGTAAAGCCATTATCTCTCTTGTTCAAGGACCTAATGACTGTTTCAAAACAAAAAATGGCAACGTCGCATTTACATTAATTAAGGAAGTGTAAGTAAGAAGAAACGGTCTGACGTTAATTAATGTGTTAGTCCTGACAACACATGATGGAAAGAAGTATCGAATTCCGACGTACAATTTAATTGACGAATTGGATGTTGATTCCCTTATTAATCGATATATTTATCCATATATGATACCTGAATCGCAGGCCGTATGGGATCGACAAGTAAATCTTGAACAGTTATCTAAGGAAGTAGAATATAAAAAAAAGTCATTCTAACACATAGAAATGCAAATTATCCTTTTTTATTTATTGGCAAATCCCTTGGTAAACCCTAAGATATATTCTTTATCTCTCTCGCTTAAAGAAGAAATATCAGCTAATATTGTCGCCACTGTCATTTAAATTACCATTTTTTTCATAAATTAGAATCGCGATACCACAAATGATTACGTTTTATTCAAAATCAACCAAGAACTTTAACATAGCCATTTTTTAAACATTTCAACCTTTGTATTTCAAGATTTTCAGACTGAAATACGCATAAGTTCTATCAGTTTTTTTAAGGGTTGCCCAGATATGTATAGCGATATATATATACATTGTGGTATTTATGTAAAAATACTACAATTGAACTATAATAACATTAATAATCTCAAAAAATACTCATTAGGAGGAATGGGTTATGGCGAATCTACATTCCAAGATTGTACCTAAAGATAAGATTGAAGCATTAAAATCAAATGATTGTATTACCTACGAAGAGGAACTTCCTTTTCCGATTGTCCATTACCCCTCTAGGATTGGTGCTTTCTTCGGATTCCAAGAATACGAAAACAGTCCTATATCCTATTGTTCCTGCCAAAGAGACGGGTTAGTGGTCTATTTAAACAATGAAGAATTTGCGACCTTTAGGTATGTTCCTCGGTCCATGCAACTTGCTTTATCAGCAGATTTCATGAAAAACATCAATTTCGTAGATGGTTTGTGCCATATATGCAACAAGGCATGTCCTAAATATGGGTACGGGAAAACATCTGACGGTACCAAATTTCATTCTATTTATGGTAATTATATAAAAGGGTTAGCTTTCAGCTATGGAATCAACCCACGAGGGATTGTTTATTCGCCGGAATTGATACCTGCTGATATAGTTTCACAACTTATTACATGTTCATATGACGATAACAAACTGGACGAACAATCCAGGATAGATTTTTTTAGATATTGCGAGAATGTTATACGATTCAGGATGGGTTATTTTGCAATAGGAGAAAGATGGACAACTGAAATTAAGCTTCTAACAATCATTAAAAAACTTTACCCAAATTACACAGTAATTCACCAATACCCAATAGACCATTTGCGTGCTGATATTTTTATCGAAGAGTTAAACCTTGTTATTGAATACCAGGGAAGACAACATTTTTCCCCTATTAGCTTTATGGGAGGAGATGAAGCTTTAGAAAGAATAAAACTAAGAGACAAGGAAAAAGTTGAAATATGTCATTATTACAAACTTGGATTGATATATTTTGATTACAAGGAGGAACTAAATGAAAAAAGTGTTAAAGAAAAAATTTCTTTAAATTTGGCTCTGTTAAAGGTACTCCCGAAATCTTAGTCTAATTATAATAAGAACAAATATTCGTTGGGTTGAGAGGGTTGAATACGGCATTCAGTAATCTATTAAAACATATCGATAATTTGTCACGAACAGAAAAAGAAATAGTGTTTTAATGGGTAAAATGCTATGTTTAATCTTCTTTTTTACAATATGCTTTAATTTAATTTTCTTAGGATTTCAAACAGTATCCATCTTTCGATTCCCTTTCCCTTTTGTTGAAACTCTTATATATTCAAGAACGTTTAACTTTCCAACCTCCCGTTACCACGAACTTGTCCATTCTCGTTAGTTTGTTAGTTAATAAAAGTCATATGTACTCCTTCCCATAATAGCTCTCGATTCTTAATCAAATTTTGTTGTTATCTCTATCCCGTTTCCGAATAGGAAATCGAAAAAACGAAGCGCACTGACCTAATAACATGAAACAAAAAACATCTTTCATTGAAATAATTGGTATTTAAACCTGAAATAATCAAAGAGAATGTGTTTTTATGGGGACAAGAATGAGTTAAATCAGTAGAAGTATAAATAAAGGTGTAAAACGAAAGATATAGCTTGGCGAAGCTCTTGACTTTTTTGTATTACTTCAAGAAAATATCATATAGTTCGATTCTTGTACTTTTCTCGATAACCAAAGTATTTCATGGTACTCAAGATAGTATAGCTGTCATTAGGTCTTTATTTCACATGAGTTTCTTTCCTGTGTTCAATCAGTCTTAATACATGCAAAAAAGCACTTGATACTCGAAACCAAAATCAAGTGCTATCTTTTAATTCTTTTGTCATCCACTTTTCTATAATCGTAAGGAAAATTTTATAGAACTATATCTTGATATCCTACTTCTTCTACAACTTCATCTTCAATTTTTATACCCAATCCATCCTCAATGTCCCAAGTCACATCGCATAATAACCCTAATCTCCTCTTACCATTCTCCCTTACTCTTCTCACAATTAACTCAGTAGGTTTTACTAATTCTGCTAAGGCAGATACAGAATCTATCTTAGGAGCAATTTTATCTGCTTGTGTTTCATTTTCTAGCATCTCTCTATATTCATCGACATTCTCAATATAGTACTCATAGATTTCATCTTCAACTTCGCTCATTACATGGTTCATGTCTTGAATAAAATTATGGAATGCATCTCTTTGTATAGTTGAAAACACAGCATCTTCATGCGCATCAACACTCAATAGTATTTTTTTTTCGAGGTTAAACATTTTAATAGTCATTTCCCCTCGCCAGAAATTATTTTTATACTCAAGTTTTCCAAACAACTCATCATTAATCATTGTCATTTTATTTACTCTCCTAACTTAACTTTTATGTTATATTCGCCAACTCCACCCAAATGTTTAAAGACTTTATTAATCTTACTTGGTACTAATTGAATTGTTTCCAAATCGTTAAGTTCATGCCAAGTATATTTATTATCTTCTCTCCAATCAGCTATATCGTCCGCTGTCCACTTTTGTTCTGGAGTACTCCATTTTTTGGCTAACTCTTCATCAGCAGTTGAAAAATTAGATTTTCGATCATTAGTCATATTTTCTAATTTGATTTCACCTTTAGAAAATGGAGAAAAGTCTGGCATCCCGTTTTTGTAATCAACACCGTCAACACCAGCTTCATCAAGATATTTTTTTATTTCACCAGTCTTATCTGAGATAAATAACGATTCTGCACGTTCGCTACTCCATTTTCCTTTGTTAACTGGTGTGGTTTTTACCCTTTGCTCATAAGAGCTGTATTTAGGTTCTACTTCAAAACCTTTTGTATATATTGGTCTATCATTAACCGCACCCTCACTACCACCACCCAACTCCTTATTAACCTGCTTCTGTTCCTTCTTCTTCGCAAGCTTCTCTCCAAGCCCCTGCTTCACTTCACTAAGGGTTTTGGTTTCAACCGCTAAGACTTTAGGCTGAATAGGGCCGTTCCCTGCCATTTTCAGTACTTTTGCGCCCACTGGGACATCGACTTTGCCGATTTGTTTGCCGATTTCCCGGAGTGTGTTTTGGGCATTTTTTGCTGTCGCTTGGGCGTATTGTTTGCTGTAGGTGTTGAACGGGATATTTGCGGGCTTTCCGCCAATGAATTTGCTTGCGGCCCCAAGTCCGAGTATGCTGAATGCCTGCATCAGGCTTTGCTGCTTTTGTTCTTCTGTCAGCTTGTTTCCTTGAAAGTCTCTTCCTGTGATACCCTCTGCCATGCCGTTCGCTGCGGTGATCCCATAGAGCCCTTTTTCAGTCTTCTGGAGCGCCGCGAAGCCTTTAGTGGTTTTATAGGCATCCAGGGCATGATCGGCGGCGTTCAGGACTTTGGCCGTTCTGTAGATGGCCACTCCTCCCTTAGCTGCTCTTCCGGCCCATCCTACAAATGGAATAAATCCGGCTAACGCCATAGCCCCGGCCGCAGTACGCTGGGCTGCGGTCAGTTTCGCATGTGTACGAGGGTCAACGCCTTCTGTCGCCCTGATATAGTCGTAATATCCGGTTATTTCGCCGGTAAAGGTCTTTGTTGTGTCCCAGGCTTTTTCATACCATGGGCGATTCTCCTGTTCCTCGAGCTCTTTCGCCTGTTTCCTGGCATTAGCCTGGTCCTTTTTAAATGTCAGATAATCGCTGTTCGCTTTTTTCACATCATCCATCAGCTTGTACACGTCACTGTTTTTATAGGCTTGGCTGTCAAAGGACATAGGCGAGATCTTGCCGCCTTGACT
>NZ_MLYQ01000153.1:0-13987 GCF_001866725.1 Bacillus sp. MUM 13 | reverse complement strand
TGCGGGGTCTCACCTTCCCGCTAATCCCGCAGGAGTCTCGCACCTTCCACTCCAATCAACCTCATCTAATAATGAAATCACCTCTCAGAACTCATTAAAAAAGAAAAGAGCCTTTGTGAAAAAGTATGAACATACTGCACGAAAAAACCCGGATCCATAAGGAACCGGGTTAGGCATTTTTTATAAGCAAGCCGCACTTGCCGTAGTTAAGTAAGAAAGTTTTAAACCACCACTCCTCAAAGTGGGTGTTTGCAAAAACATTCCTGTACGTCCTCCTAGTCAGTGACTGAGGCATGACATTCCTGCTTTGATATAAAACTCCCTATTACAGCTTAAAGGTTAAAACTTTATTATCCATACGTACAACGCAGCTTGTGTATTTATATTACATGATTTGCGGTAAAAGCACAAGGTTAATGATTTGGTAAAATCCTTTACAAAAACCTGTAATATTCAATCCATGCAGGTTTTTTCAAAATGCCTTAATCTTCCGGGTTAATAAGCAATATAAACTTCACCATTCCTGCCGATCCCAATAGATTGAAAGCTGCTGGTAAAATCGGATTCCTCAATGATTTCCTGGTGTGCCTTGGCCCACTTTTCTTCACCGTTTCTGAATGCTTCCCGGTCAAGCACAAGTACATAAACGTCAATTTGTTCTCCATTTATTTCCTTTGAGCTTTTAAGGATAAAATCATCCCCATATTTTTCTTTAAAATAAGCACTTGCTTCTTCGCTGTTTTCAAATGCTGGCAGCTCCTGATCGTCTGCTTCTGTAATTCTTTGATGCAACTTTTTACCCTCCTTTATTGAAACAATCCAATTATATATGATTTTCTTCAAAAATGGGTGTATGACGATTCATCAAACACGACATGTTCTCAATAATCAGGCGCCAGAGTGTTTTAGGGGGAGAGTTTAGAAGGTGCATTCCTGTCATTAGCGCGGGCAGATGGGGAAGACATATTAAATGTTTTTACGCATGACAAAAAGCATGAGATATTCTCGCAGTATTGCGAATACTCATGCTTATAAACTTTACAATATTTATATGTGAACGGAATTTTTTGAGCAGTCGTTTTGGCGGGAAGGGATCACAGTATATCTAAATAGTGCTGCAGGACTCTTGGCGGGAAGAAATGCAGAGGCAGTGGGCGTAAGGATAAAATAGTTGTAGTGGGCATAACAGAGTCTTGCTGTGCTTGTTTCAGGCAGTTATACATGGCTTTTCCGCCGACTGAATTGGCAGAATGAATGGTAATGCGGTTTGCAAATAATTTTTCTCTGATCATCATCTGCACAAGCAAAAAACCATTCCTGGTTTTGCTAAGCAAGTCATGATCCAAGGATAAATGCTCAATACGAAAATTCCGCAGCAGTTCCAGGCACTCATCAATCGTTTCTGCTAAAACATAACCAAGCGGCGCTGTTCTGTGGTCATCTAAGAAAACACTGATTTTTTCCATTTTAACTCCTTCCCTTATACAAGGGGATAGCAAAAAATCGAACATGCCCTAGATAATATTATATTATTTATTAGTACCATATTAACACAATAATTGTTGCATGAACACCCTGTTTTATGATAAAATTTTACTTTTTTGTTAAGTCATTAATAATTTTAGAGGAGTTTTTCCTAAAAAAATCAAGAGGGAATTAAAATTTGCCGGGCATGTAATGTTTATGCTAATTTACTAATAGTTCTGCAGATATGGTATATATCTTCTATGATACATATCCGTACTTTGCTATCATGGCATATCATATATTCTCCGTATAATTTCATTAATTCTTTGATAAAAATTAACCTCTCGCAATCAGCGAATGCCATATTGTTCTCCTTGCATAAAATTTACCCGGAAATTTAATTCCCCCACTACCAGTTTAAATCCTTATTCTGGTTTTACCTAATTTTAAGATGCATGGCATTCTGACAGCATATTATTTAGCTGAAGGATCACTGGTTCTTTTCCGGAAACTGCCAGCTTTCATTCAGCATCGATAAAATCGCTTCTTCAATTTCCTTATAACCTGTACACCGGCAAATATTAGAAGAAAGCCATTCTGTTATTATACTTTTATCGGGAGCAGGATGGTGAAGGAACAGCCCGTGTATATTCATAATAAATCCAGGGGTACAGTAGCCGCACTGAAAAGCAAAACGTTCGACAAAAGCCTTTTGAATAGGCGAGGCCCCAATTCCTTCTATCGTCGTTATTTCAGAGTCTTCAGCTTCTATAGCCAAAACAAGGCATGACTTCATGGGCCTGCCGTTCATCAGTATGGTGCATGCCCCGCAATCTCCATTTCGGCAGCCCGGCTTTGCTCCTGTCAGGCCCTGTCTCCGTAAAACATCCAGCAAAATATCAAAAGCTGAAACTGATATTTCGTACATTTTTTCATTAATTTTTATTGAAACAAGATATGTATGGGCCATTATACATCACCTTCAAGTAAAGCAAAAAAGTCCAGCAGGATGTTTTTCAGAACAAATAACCGGTAGTCGCTTGATCCCTCAATATCATTGAGGACAGGTGCAGGCAATTCGCTGAACGAAGACAAAATCCGGTCCCGGTATGATTTGTTTCTGTCATTTAAAACCTCCTCCATTTCATGTGAGCGAAACGGGAAGGAACATAAACCGCTAAAAGCAAAGCGGAGCATATCTCCTTTTTTGATTGAAGCGACAGTCAGCAGCGGGTACCCTGTATCCCACTGCTGCCTCCTTTTCACACTCGCAAAGGGCATATTTAAATATTTAGCAGGCGTCGAAATCTGCACTAAAAACTCGCCTTTTTCCAGGAGCATTTCTTGATGAAAAACTTCCAGAATGGGCCTCTTTTTCATTCCATCCCTGGCTGCTAAGTAAACCATGCTGTCTGCTAATAAAAAAGGCAGTATAGCTTCACGATAGAAGATGTTTCCGCACATATTGCCGCCAATAGTTATTTTATTCCTTGAGGTGGCATCAGCAACACCCTTTGCCAATTGGGATAATAGCGGAAAATCCTGTTTTTCATCAAACATGGATAGCGGAAGCGAAGACCCGATATTAAGATGGCCGTCAGCCATTTCATATACCTTGCATTCGGGAATATGCTTGATGTCTATGAAAGCATTTGCCGAAATCAGATTAAGGCGGCCGAGCGTTATAATTTCCGTCCCTCCATTAAAGAAAATGGGTGCTTTACCTTTGGAATCTAGAGTGTCATATAATTCCACCGCTTCCTGAATGGTTTTCGGCTTGTAGTACTCACGGTCATATGAAATCAATCCCTCTTCCTCCCGTTTTTTTCCTCCAGATATATTCAGGAATTAATGGAAGCCGGGTCAAAGAAACCGCTGCCGCCAGGGATAAACTGTTCCCGAGCGCTGCAGGCATGCCAAGAATGCCATGCTCTCCCAGTCCTCTTGCACCAAATGGAGCTTCTCCGTGCGGCGCTTCAATAAAATCGCAAATATATTCGGGTTCTTCCCCAAACCTCAGCGGCCTGTATGTCCTAAGCTGAAAATTAAGGACCCTGCTGTAATCATCAAAATAAAAGGTTTCCCTTCCGCTGAAGGCAAGGCCCATGCTCATGGCACCCATTACCTGCCCCTCTGCCATTTTTCTGTTTAAAACCCTGCCAGCGTCCATAACAGAAAAAGCCCTTCTGATTTTATAGGTGTATTGACGCGTATCAAACTCAACTTCGACTCCCTGTGCACCTACTTCCCATTCAGGGCCCGGGTTGCCTTCACCTGTTTCCTGATCTAAATATGTTATCCCCCGAAGCACATAATGGCCCTTACCAAGCAGCGGTCCTCCAATTGTATTTCCATTAGGAAAGGTATAGCCATTTACGATGTCTTCGAAATCTAAACCAGCATCAGGTTCACTTCTTAAATACACTCTTCCGCCGCCAATTTCAAAATCCTCTGCAGGAGCTTTCAGCACACATGAAGCAATTTGCTTTATTTGTGCTGCCACATCTTTTGCAGCCTGTTCTGCTGCCCTGCCTGCCATCAAAATCCCACGGCTTGCTACTGTTTTCCAGTGCTGCGGAGTGCTTTTGGTATTGACACCCATTTGGACATGGACCTTTCCAATATCAATTTTCAGTATTTCTGCCACTATTTGCGCCAAAACTGTTTTCGTTCCCGTGCCAATTTCAACGACTCCCGAAATAAGGTTAACACTGGCGTCATCATTGAAGGTCAAGAAAACACCAGATCCCGCATTCACATCAATGGTAGAATTTTTCCATACACAGCTTATTCCTTTTGCAATTACTTTATGATCGCCCTCCGGAATCAATTGGCCTTTTTCCCATTCCATGGCGATTTTCAGCCGCTGAATGCATGCAGGCAAATTCCCTACGTTGCTTTTATTCAAACGTACCTGTGTCGGAGTGGTATGCCCTGGCATGATACTATTCCTTTCTCTTAAATCAAACGGATCCATATTCAGCTTTTTTGCAAGGATATCCATTGTCCTCTCAAAGGCGAATAAAACTTCTGAATGGGCAAACCCCCTAAATGGCGAAGCATATGGATGGTTCGTATACATGCACAGAGAGTCACAGCTGATATTTTCAATGTGATAAGGTCCCGTGCAGTCAACTGCTCCCGCCCGGCTGAGATCTGCCGCTTTGTCTGCATACGCTCCTCCGTCCCATAAATAGAAAAGCTCCGCCGCTTTGAGCTTGCCGTCTTTTGTGCACCCGATTTTCACCGTAGCATCAAGGCCGATATGGCATGGTGATGTAATCATATCTTCTTCACGGGAATTCATCACCCTTACAAGACGGCCGCCTACAGCCTTTGACGCAAGATAAGCCAAAAATTCCAGCTGTATGGAAGCTTTCCCCCCGTATGCTCCGCCTACAAGAGGTGTTTTTACTGTAATCTTCCCGCTCTCGACTTCAAAATACTCGCTGATCAAACGCTTAATCATAAAAGGGGCTTGTGTTGAAGAAGTAATGATTATGTTTCCGTCGTCCTTGATTTCGCATAGTGAGCATCTGGTTTCCATCGCCGCATGATCAGAAGGGGAAAATGAGAAATGTTCTTCGGCACTCACATCACAGCTTTCCCAGCCTTCTTTCATGTCTCCCTTCCTGATTTTAGACACGTTTGCAATATTGGTGCCAGGAACCGGGTATGCAGAGGGGATTTTCTCATACATTCCCAGTTCTTCATGTAAGATCGGCGCTTCCTTATTCAAGGCCTCCCTTGGTGTTTTTACATCAGGCAAAGGTTCATATATAACTGCAATGGAAGCTGCTGCAGCCTTCGCGAGCCTTGGTGAATCTCCTATAACTAAAGCAACGGTCTCCCCATAGTAGCGAACTCTTTCATAGGCAATAGGGTAACGGTCCCTGATTTCCTCTCCCGTTAAAGGCAGATTTTCACCTGTGATGACTTTCCAGATGCCCTTCATGTGCAAGGCACGGGAAAAATCTATCTTCTTGATTATGGCATGTGCATAAGGACTTACTACCATATGTACATGCAGCATGCCCGGTCTCCATTCATCTCCCGTATACATCGCCTTTCCTGTTACTTTATCCCAGGCATCTTTCCGAATCACGCCTTTTCCTATAACATCCAATCCTTTATCCCACCTCACTTATAAGCCTTTTTAATTTTTTAGTTCTATGCCATTCCTCTCCCCCCGCAATATTTAGCATTTTAGACTTGAATATATATCATTTTATGCAAAGTCCTGGATGCAAATGATAAAGAACCTTGAAATGAGCCATGACAGTGCAGCGGAATCATCGGACCAGCCCGTTTTTCAAAAATTAAAGAATGGGTGAAACACACAACTGAAAATCTGCATAAGATGATAGCAGCCCATGAATGAGGTATTAAGTTAATATTCATGGATTATATATTTTACTAAAGGAGTGTTATTATATGACATTTGGCGGCGGATACGGGTTTGGTTCAGGTTTTGCTTTGATTGTGGTTTTATTTATTCTTTTGATCATTATCGGGTGCAGCTGTTATGGAGGATATGGCGGAGCAGCCTGTTAGTAATACACATTAGAAAGAAAGCTGAATTTTCTTGCATCTAAGCTGAAAAGGATTATAATGAAGGTAAACTTGTCTGCTTAGGAGTTGAAAGTGCATGCTTTCTAATATTGGCCTGCCAGGAATAATTTTAATTACCGTTCTTGCATTAATCGTATTTGGTCCAAACAAGCTCCCTGAAATGGGCCGTGCAGTAGGTGCTTCATTGCGTGAATTCAAAAAAGCGACCTCCAATTTAGCTGATGATATAAAAGAAGATATCAAGATTGATATAGAACATGCTAAAAAGGATGCTGAAAAGTAATTCCAAAAGACACCAAGGCAATGGCCTTGGTGTCTTCTTTGGATGGACTCTTTTTTGTTCAATCATGAAAGGGCTCAGAAATACAGCCTGTTAACGCTGAATGGTAAATCAATATGATGTCTTCTTTTTTTAGCGGAAGCGGACTTCTTGCCAAAAGGCGTGTTTGTTTTTCTCCTTCCTGTGACAGCTTTGCAATATTATCGGCCGCAATTCCATATTCCCTGAGGGTATCTGGGATGCCGACATCACAGACTATCCTTCTCAACTCCTCTACACATTTTACACTCGCTTCCTCTTCTGAAAGAAAAGCTGAATGACATCCCATTGCATTTAATATGTCCGCCATTTTTTTCTTGCAGGCTTTACGGACATATCCCATTACATAAGGAAGAAGCACAGCATTAGATTCTCCATGTGAAAGATGGAACTGTCCGCCTAGAGGGTAAGCCAAAGCGTGCACACCCGCAACACCAGCATTAAAGAATGCAAGTCCGGCAATATAGCTTCCATGGCACATATCAGTCCGGGCCTGTTTGTCATTGCCGTTTTGGACCGCCCTTCTAAGTGAACGTGATATAAGGCGGATCGCATGAAGAGATAATGCCTCCGTCTCAGGGCTGCTGTTTAAAGAAACATACGATTCTACTGCATGTGTCAAAGCATCTATCCCGGTTGCTGCAGTCACCTTTGAAGGAACAGATAAAGTCAGCTTGGGATCTGCTATAACGGCATCTGCAAGCAAAAAGTCATGCGCGATTACATCCTTCGTTCCTTTAAGTGAAAGAACAGATATATTTGTAACTTCAGAGCCAGTGCCGGCAGTGGTAGGAATAAGGATCTTAGGCAGGCCTTTTTCCCGAATTTCCCTTGTTCCAGTCAGGTTTAAATAATCTGCAGCAGTTCCTTCCTGCACCGGCAGGACAGCAGCAAGCTTGGCCAAGTCCAGTGCACTTCCTCCACCCAGTCCGATCACAAGTTCTGATTTGCTGTTTTTTGTATATGCTATCAGCTTTTCCGCTGATTCCAAATGAGGCTCTGGAACAATATCAGTATACATATCAACCTCATACCCGCTGTCCCTTAAAGGATTTGCCACTTGATCTGTTAATGAAAGCTCATGCAGTATTGGATCTGCAACTAACAAAATTTTTGTAACCTGAAACTTGCTTACCGCAGGAAGCAATTGGTCCAGCGCTCCCCAGCCGACATAATTTAAAGGGGTAAAAATAAGTGCAGCTGACATCTGAATTCCTCCTCTTTATATGAATGCGTTTACATAACTGTTTAGCTATTTGAAACAATTCAAGATGCCGAATCAAATTTCCTTTATTATAAATTGGGAGTCGAAAGATCAGAAAACAAAATGAAAAAGACGCCTAGCATATGCTGGCGTCTTTGATGCGTTTGCGGCGAAAAGACCGTTGGGCCACATCCCGAACGTGCTTGAAAGCATGTCTCTCGTCTTATGCAAATTAGCTCATCGCAAGTAATATCTTATCATGCCTGCTGCTAATTTACAAGTGTTTTTTTGAAAATGATGCATTCAGCAAAACTAGTCCTACAATCCGGTATTCCTGAATAAATATGTACGAGCTTGTGTGTAAAACAATGGATGAGGTGAAAAGTAATGAATGCTATCGTAGGCTATATGATTTTAGGTTTATCACTTGCAGCGCCAATCGGCCCCATAAATGCTGCCCAGCTGGATAAAGGAATAAAAAATGGTTTCTGGCATGCATGGATCTTAGGCCTTGGAGCAGCTTCTGCAGATATTTTTTATATTTTACTTGTATACTTCGGTCTCGTCCATTTTCTCGAAATCCCCTTTTTAAAAACATTTCTCTGGCTTTTCGGCTTTTTCGTCCTCTGTTATACAGGGATGGAAAGCATCATTAAATCCGGAAATTTCCAAAATGACAGGCACGATAAGAAAGAATCATTATTCAAATCCTTTTTCTCCGGCTTTTTCATGTCCATATCCAACCCCCTCACTATTTTGTTCTGGCTTGGAATTTACGGTTCCGTACTGGCAAATGCTGCTGAAAAATACGAAACAAGGATGCTTATCATATACAGTATGGCAATTTTTTCGGGTATTTTTTTATGGGACATTACAATGGCCCTTATGGCAAGCAGCGCAAGAAAATACTTAACAGGCTACCTGCTTCGCGGTATATCGGTAATATCAGGTTTATCACTTATAGGGTTTGGCATTTATTTCGGCTTTCAGGCTATTAAATTATTATTTTTATGAAAAATGTACTTTCAAAGTGTTAATCAAGCGAATTGTATTAGGTATTTGTGCAACCTTTTTTGATAAAATACCGCTGACTTAAAAAGGAACGATTTAACTGGAAGGCTAAAGATAATAAACCTGCTATAATGATTTATTTTGTTTCCAATTCTGATATAAACAACCCTGCTGCCGCTGCACCAATTGTAGTGCCTATATTACAGGACGATAAAAATAACCCATTAGCGAAGTCAGGTGCTTCAGGAGCTTCAGAAGTAATCCAATATTGATTAATGTTAGACCTTAATCCTGCTAATATCCCCCAAATTAAAGCATTGATTAAAAGTTTAACAGAGGTTTAAAATATTTTTAATCTTTTTCATCAAAAAATATATGCTTTGCTTCAAGCGTTTCTCCAGCCGTGACAATACCAAATGAATATTGCTTTTGCCTTCTTTTATCAGTTGGTGAACCAGGATTAAATAACAAACATTTATTTTCATGTGTTATTTTGGGAATATGTGAATGCCCATAAATGATCATATCCACATCGTCATCCTTAAAGGCATATAGAGTTCTCTTTTCAGTGGTCCACTTTTTGCCGTGTCCATGGATGAGACCGATTTTAAATTGTTTTACAGTTAAAATCTGTTTATCAGGGAATCTTTCTAAAATTTGCTGTGAATCTACATTTCCGTAGACGCCTTCCACCTTTCCATATTTTCGCAGCTCATTGTACACCTCTATAGTCTGCCAATCACCTGCATGGATAATCAAATCGGCTTTTTTTAGCTCCTTCAATAATGGGGAGGGAAGTTTTTTTGCTTTTTTAGGCATATGAGTGTCTGAAAGAACAATGATTTTCATCAGAACGCCTCCTCTCTCTGTCATTTTACCCTCTGACAAGAAAGAGAACCCCTTTTTCTCATTGCCGTAAGCTTTTCTGGTTTTTATACTTGATGAACAGAGTAAAGTGAAATTAGGTGAGTATTAGTGGATTTTGATGTAAAATTTCTTTCCTTTTATGTAGTACAGGTAGAAGGAAGCGGAGAGCAAGCTGATAAAAAGTTCAGGCATTTTCAAACCATAGATGAACAGGGATATGAAAACAGTCCGTTAAAGGAATTCCTTGATGGTGAATTGATGAAAGTCGCCAAGAGGAAGGCTGAACGCCATCCAAAAGCGGAACAGGTTCCTACTAAAATTGGCTTTTTCCTTGTAGAAGAAGGACATGAGCTGAATTCCAATCAAAATTATAATTTATTTAACCGGGTCCGTTTTGCGGAAACACTAGAGGCATTCCACGAAGAAAATGAACAATTTGTCCGCTCATACCTTGATACGAGTGCTGTCAGGGGCGGCGTTTTCATTGTGGTTTCAGCCAAATTAAGCAGGTACTTTGATGATCCTTTTGTTTTTCTGCTAAAATGCGATTTCGAACCAAAAGTTGCAAGCATATCAGACGAACGTTCTCTTATCCGGAACGTGGAAATGGCAATTACCACAAAAAATATGAAGTCTATTCAATATCCATATATGCCTGAAGAAGGAATGGTTGAAGAAGCTGAGCTAAAAATCCATCAGGCTTCACATGCCCGCTATTTTGAGGACTTTCTTAAATTTGTGGACTATAAAGAATCCATGCCTGAAATCATGAAAACACAGGTCATGAACATGGTCCAAGAGCATGTGTATGAAACCTTTGAGGATAACAGCGAAGAACTGAAGCAGTTTGAAGAAGACATGGAAATATGGGAAGCAAGTGAAAAGCGTGAAATCAGAGAACGCCTTGATACACACCAGGTTATAGAAGCAGTCTCCCAGATTGTCGAGCATACTCCAGAAGCTGAGCTTAAAATGAAGCTTGGAGAAACCGAAATCAAAGGCCCGCTCGGCAGCTTCGGAGACACCATTCATCTCGGAAAAATCAATGGCAAGTATGTCCTTCTCGTGGAATCGGACTCCATCACCTTTGAAAAAGGAGTTTCTCCGATAGAGTTTCATAAGCCGGATGATTTGCAGGAGATTATTGATAAGATTAGTCGGAAACTATAGACCGCATTGAGACCTGCTAAAATGCAGGAAACATTGAAACACAAGTGATAACATTGAGAAAAGTGACCGATTTGGTGACCTTTCATATGTTGGAAAATCGTTGATATGATAAGTAATAACGACTCATTTAGTAAATCTACAATAAAATATATGCTCTTTGGTTAATGAAACTTTCCTTATAAAAAGGCCAGTGGGTAAGCAAAGAACCCTCTGGCTGTAAGTTTAAATTACATATAGTATATACAGTCCTATACCTCTTAGATTTTCTTGCACCTTATTATTAACCAAAAAATTCTCTATTTGCTCTTTTATTTCGAAAAAAAGTAAAGGGTTCTATAAAACCCGATCAAATCTTCTTTTTAGTTTAATTACAAATAAAAGTGACCAACCAATGCTAATTGGTCTAATTTCCAGAAAAAAAGTATAAAAGCGCTGAAATAACTACGAGCTTGATTTATGATTAAAAAAACATAATGTCATGTCCAAAAATTTACTTTATCGGTAAAATTACATCAACTGTAGTTCCTTGATTAACGACACTTTCGATATTCATTGTCCCTCCATGTTCTTGGACAATCTTTTGACTAATCATTAACCCCAATCCTGTTCCTTTTTCTTTTGTACTGTAAAAGGGTTCTCCAATCTTTTTTATTCGTTCTTTAGGTATGCCACATCCCTGGTCAATAAATCGAATGTTGATGGAATCTGAATCTTCCCAATTAATAAGGATTTTGATAATTCCTCCATGTGTCATGGCTTCTATCGCATTTTGTAAAATATTTATAAAAACCTGTTTGATTTGATTTGCATCACAGTATATAGGCGGTAAATCTGAATCTGAATAAACCTCTTGGATGAATTCAACATTATGCAATAACGCTTGTGAATCAAATAAGAGTACCACCTGTTCTAAAAGAACGATTACATCTATTTCTTTCATTTGTGGTGTTTGGGGCTTGGCAAGGGTTAAAAATTCTCCCACAATACTTTCAATTCTTTTAATTTCTGATATTATCACGTCTGTAAACAATGGCTTATCCAATTCCTTTTGTAAAAGTTGAACAAATCCTTTTATCGAAGTAAGTGGATTTCTTATTTCGTGTGCGACTCCTGCAGCCAATTGACCTACAACGGATAGTTTTTCTGATTTTCGTATTAAATCTTCCGCTTTCTTTCGTTCTGAAATATCTCGGCCTACAATTACAATAGATACTACTTCATCCTCCTCATTTAGTACAGGTGTACCGCAAGATTCCACATATACCCATCCGCCATTGGAATGTTTATATCGGAATTCAACTTGACGAGATGTTTTCGTAGAAATCACTTGAGAAAATTGTTCTTGTGTTTCTGATATATCGTCAGGATGCATTAATCCATAAAATAAACTTCCTTTATAAACGCTTGGTGAAAATCCTAATACAGATTCATGCGAAGGAGAGGCATATTGAATGACACCGTTTGTATCTATCACTCTAATTAAATCTTGCATATTTTCTGCAATGAGTCGGTATTCCGATTCGCTTTTTCGGAGAGCTTCCTCTGTCTGCTTTCTTTTGGTAATATCATGATACATCATCAAGAACGAAGGTTTATCATCATGGTCAATCGTGATTCCTGTTACTTCCACATCAACAAACGTTCCATCTCCTCGTATGATTTTTTCTTCCGTAGGAGGTACAGAAATCCCAATTCGATTCAAATCTTGGATTCTTTTTTCAATCAACTTCACAGAATCAGGATGAAAATATTCCATAATTGATTTTCCCATTAACTCATTTAATGAGGATACTCCTAATAATTTGATACATGCAGGATTCGCATATTGAATAAATCCATGATGATACACAATAATCGGTTCAGGAGAAAATTCCACTAACCGTCTGTATTGTTCTTCAATCTCCTTTCTCTCCGTAATATTTACACAGGAACCAATGACCTCAACCACTTGTCCCCCTCTTCGGATAGCACGTAAAGAGGCAAAATACCAAACGTCATTGACTTTGCCTTCATAACTAACGTTCTCCTCGCCTTCCCACGCTCTTTGATAATAGAGAAGTTTTATATCAGCATCCTTCTTTTCAAGAAAATCATAAATTTCCAGTCCAATTATTCTTTCAGGTGTAAGCCCCATTCGATAAAGCAATTCACCATCACATAAAGTATGAATGAATTTTTCATCCTTTTTGATAAACTTAAATATCATCCCTTGCTGTTGTCTCATAGTTTCCCTTAATTCTTGACGGGTTTTTTCTAATTCTTCTTCCAGCCATTTTTGATTGGATACTTTTTGGGGAAGTCCCTCTTGAAGAACAATTTGTTCTATTTTATGAAAATTCCGAACAAATTCGTTAGAAGGCAAGGGTTTACTAAAAAGATATCCTTGTCCCTTATTGCAAAGATGTTGCTGAAGAAAAACCAGCTGGTCTTTTGTTTCAATTCCTTCGGCAATCACTTCCAGGCTTAATTGGTGAGACATGGCGATAATGGCTTTTATTATCGTGGCATCCTTAGTGTCTAACGTACAATTACGGACGAAACTCTGGTCTACCTTGATAATATCAATAGGAAATTCCTTTAAATAATGAAGGGAACTATATCCAGTACCGAAATCATCTAAACTAATTCGGACACCAATTCGTTTCAACTCCTTTAAAATTGGAAGAGTGGATTGAACATCCATTACCATACTTTCGGTAATTTCAATTTCCAAGTATTCAGGAGAAAGTCCAGTTTCTTTTAAAATAAATTGTATCCTATCCACTAAATTCTTCTGAAAAAGCTGACGTGCAGACAAATTGACTGCCATAATTAAAGGAGGTAATCCATCTTCCTGCCATGCTTTGTTTTGCTTACAAGCGGTATGTAAAACCCATTCGCCTATTGGGATTATCAATCCTGTTTCTTCTGCAATAGGAATAAAATCATTTGGGGGAATAATCCCCTTTTCAGGATGTTCCCAACGAATTAATGCCTCGACTCCCTTAATCTTTCCAGAAATTAAATTCAGTTTTGGCTGATAATAAAGAACAAATTCTTTTTTTATCAGTGCCTTCTTGAGATTAGTTTCTAATTGTGATACTTCATAGGTATGTTCCACGTTACAAATAGCACCTCCAATATCGATAATTTATCATCAAAATAGTTGCCTTCTATCGCTTGAATAACATGGCCATAAATTTTAATAGAAGACCTATCAATCGCCCTTCACAACATTTTGAGGAATTTCAGAATTTTCCTTTCATAGACCCGCTTTATTTATTTTCTGTTCTTTTTTGCTTTTTTGTCTTGATATATATTTATCAGCTTTAAGGAAGACATTCACCATTTACCCTATGGAATGGTCATCAAAAGCAAATCCTATCGACATTTTGATT
>NZ_MLYQ01000152.1:0-2646 GCF_001866725.1 Bacillus sp. MUM 13 | reverse complement strand
AAAACAGCCTTAATAAAAAAAGGGTTCATATCAATTGATGGAGAATGTAGAAATAATTGCTTAAAAGGGGGATTTTGTATGTTTTTGACAAAAATACAGCCGAGGGTTTCTGAAACAGATGGAGTCGGACATATTAACAATACGAGCATCCCAGTCTGGCTGGAGGCAGGGAGAGAAGAAATCTTTAAATTCTTCACACCCTCGCTTGATTTTAAGGATTGGAAAATGGTCATTGTTAATTTAAATGCAGATTATGTGGATCAGATTTTTTATGGCAGGGAAGCTTTTGTTTCCACATGGGTGCAGAAAATCGGAAACAGCAGCTTTGTATTATATGAAGAAATCCATCAGGAAGGCAGATTGTGCGTGAAGGCAACTGCAGCGTATGTCAACTTCAATCAGGAAACACAATCGGGCGAACGCATTCCTGAACACATCCGGCAACTGCTGTCACAGCACCTTTACGGCCAATCAGAGGAATCATCGAAATAGATAAAAAGGCGCTTCTCAGGAGAGAGCCGCCTTTAAACAATTAAAATTCCTTTTTTGAGAAAGGCAAAAAGAACTTTACACCCCGTTTATTGAAGGGCAGGATTTTCATATCGGCAGCCATGTGGCTGGCGTACCCGGCTAAACAGGTGATGAATACTCCATCTATGTTCACGGATGCCTCAAATTTATAAGAAATGACTCCAAAGAAAATCAGCCCTATTATAGAATGGGTGTAGCTTCGGTGCGGTACAAATGAACCCAGAATAATAAAAATCCCCAAAAGCAGCAACCAGTTTTCT
The DNA here is from genome assembly GCF_001866725.1 of Bacillus sp. MUM 13. NCBI lineage: Bacteria > Bacillati > Bacillota > Bacilli > Caryophanales > Bacillaceae > Bacillus > Bacillus sp. MUM 13. Next base: position 1,855 of record NZ_MLYQ01000152.1, on the reverse strand, counting down.
TCCAGGGATATTCCTCCGAGTAAAACTCCTATGCCCGTAAGCGTCAGCATTAGCCTTTGCGTGATAAATGCTGAAAGCAATAAAATGCCTATTCCTGCCCCAATTCCTATTGTTCTGCTATTCCCTGCATAGTTAAAACTGCTGTACAAAATCATAGCAAAACCGAGCAGCTGAGCTATGGTTCGAATGAGCTTGTGGGAAAATGTGATTTTGTTGCTTAGCTTCCCGTCTATATCAATATCTGGCATAAGCCCTGCCGCTGCCCCGATTCCCACGAGCAGCATCGTCTCTGCCGGAGTGCTTTGCAGCGAGTCCGCGCAAGCAAAGCCTGCCGCTGCCCCAAGCACCATATGTGCTGTACCGTTCAATTTCTTCACCTTGCTTCTTATGTATGATTCTTGCTGAAAATTTTTCCTTTCTATATTTTATAGGATTTATTGGTATACAGCCACAAGATATTTCTCCAACTAAAAAGTATGAAATACTAAAGCAGCAAAGCAATATTACTGCACTAAACCATTAAAATAATACTGATCGAGCGGCTGTTTGAGTTAGTATTCAATATTCCTATAGTACAGTTAAAAACAAATATTCCCACAAGTGATTTTAATCTTTGTTATATAAAAAAAGCGGCTCAACCTCGAGCCGCCTTTTTTACTCAAGCCCCATCTGTGACTTGTTTTGTAATTTGTTACCTTGGAACATAAAGTTTGCATTTGCGCCTAGCTGACCTTCACCTTTGTATGAGTACATTACGGTATAAAAGCTATCTCCTTTTTTGCCTGATTCAGAAATAACTTCTCCTTTCCCGCCTACTATCTTGACTACTTCCTCGACAGTCATACCATTTTGAATTTTACCAAACTCTTCCTTAGTAATCGTAACTTTTGAATCACCGCCAAGTCCTACTTGAGCCTTATTTATTAACTTTCCTCCCTGAAACATCATTGAAGAATTGGAGAAAGTACCATCTGTCTTAAACTGATACAACTCAGTATAATATTGAGTGCCTTTTTCTCCTGACTCAGATAGAAGTTCACCTTTAGCACCAACTATTTTAACAACTTCATTATAAGTCATACCGTCTTTAATTTTAGCGAATTTCTCTTTAGTAAGAACGCCCTCTTTTACAACAGGGTTCGCGGATTTATTATTTTCTTTAGTAGTAGTATTATTTGATGAATCACTGCTTGGAGCTACAGTTTTTTTCGAGTCACTCCCACCACTGGTAGCTACAGCTATAATAATAATCAATACGATTAAACCGATAAAACCTAAACAACCAAACTTGAAAATTTTTTTCATTTTGTAAAATTCCTCCTATATATTATCGTTTAAAATAATATATAAAAAGATTCCTTTTTTCTATGGTTTTAAAAAATTAACAAAACTTACCAGTAACTAATAATTGATTTACTATCCTCAATTAGTCATCCTTTCAATCTGTCTCCATCAGGGTACGGGCTTCTTGCTCAGAAATCCTGATAAATACGCATTCTTCCTTTTTCACTTGCCGAAAGTCCACTTCTATTTCTAATAAAAGATAAAATTTTCCGCAGATCCGCACAATTGTATGATCTCCCACGGTAACAAATTTCCCCATACTCATTCTGCTCACATCCTTATAAATAACATGAAATGCTAAGACACGCAAAAGGGTGTGGACAAGCATCACTAATTTTTATATTTCTTTAAAATCCTCACCAAAAAATGGATGAACTGGAACTTACAATGGAATCAATTTACGTTTATAATTAAAATAATCTTAATAATCTAACAGGAGGAATACATAATGAGAATTGAGTATAAAGTAAATGCAGTCATTACCCCTCTCCAAATGTCAAAGCTGTTTAAA
>NZ_MLYQ01000151.1:0-3263 GCF_001866725.1 Bacillus sp. MUM 13 | reverse complement strand
TCCCGGGCTCGTTCTGTTTATGTATACTTACATTCATATTGGCCAATTAGCATGCGGGCAATTTGCTCAAACATTTCACTTCGTGACAGCCGTTCATTAGTAAAAACCCCAATAGCCCCTTCTTTCTTTCTAATATCAGGCCGTTTTGTATATTCATCCATCAAAGGGCCAAGTTCAGCCCCTTCCTTCAGTCTTTCCGCAATTTTTTCAGGAAGCAAAATCCGTGCTCCTCCTGCTAAAAATACCTCCTGCCCCACAGCCATGGCACCCCAATTGCAGACAAACAACCCATATTTCGTCTGAACAACGCCTCCTTCAAGGCCAATTCCAATGCTTGCCCCAGAATGATCCCTGCTCGCCTTAGCCCTGTTTATCGCTCCCTCTATCGTTTCCTCATCTGAAAATGGCTGGGCTGCCACTCCTGATGCTGTATCAAGGGATACAATTTCTATATCGATATTCTCATAAGCTTTCTCGACTGCCTTCACCTTTGCAGGATTTTTGCTGCCGACTGCAACCTTTAACATGATTCATCACTCCAAAAACTTAAAAATCAAAGAAAAAACGCTAAAGGGAAAATAATAAAGGGGACCATCCTCTAAAAGAAGATTCCCTGAACTGCTTCCAATTAACGCCCTAAATCACTGGCTCATTTTAAAACCTTATTTTTATCCATTTTGCCTGATGGATTCCACTGTGGACCAGTCACATGCTCTTACTAGCTTGCCAAGAAGCTCTCTTGCTGCTGCATAATCATCAATATGGATCATAGATGCATGTGTATGGATGTACCTGGAACAAATGCCAATCACGCTGCTTGGAACGCCCTCTTTAGAAAGGTGGACTTTACCTGCATCCGTGCCGCCTGGAGAAACAAAGTACTGGTAAGGGATTCCATTGGATTCTGCTGTGTCGAGAATAAATTCCCTCATTCCTTTATGTGTAACCATAGATCTGTCTAGAATTCGAAGGAGAGGGCCTTTACCCAGCTGGCCAAACTCAGTTTTGCTGCCTGACATATCATTTGCAGGGCTTGCATCAAGCGCAAAGAAAATATCAGGGCTAATCATATAGGAAGCAGTCTGGGCCCCTCTCAGACCGACTTCTTCCTGAACGGTCGCACCGGAGAATAAAAGATTCGGGAGAGTTTCATCCTTCAGATCCTTTAGCAATTCAATCGCCAGGCCGCAGCCATACCTGTTATCCCACGCTTTTGCCATGATCTTCTTTTCATTTGCCATAGGTGTAAACGGACAAATCGGTACAATAGCCTGTCCGGGCTTAATGCCAAGCCGTTTGACATCCTCCTGGTCATCTGCACCAATATCAATCATCATATTCTTGATTTCCATTGGCTTTGAACGCTGATGTTCTTCAAGCAGATGCGGAGGAATCGATCCAATCACCCCGATTACGGGACCGTTGTCTGTAATGATTTCCACTCTTTGAGCAAGCATGACCTGGCTCCACCATCCGCCGATTGGCTGAAAACGGATCATGCCATTTTCTGTGAAAGAAGTAACCATAAAGCCCACTTCATCCATATGGCCTGCTACCATTACTTTAGGGCCGCTGGCATCTCCTTTTTTCACGCCAAAAATACCGCCCAATTTATCCTGTATGATTTCATCACTGTATTTTTCCAGTTCAGAACGCATAAACTTCCTGACTTGATGCTCATTGCCGGCAATTCCCGGAAGCTCAGTCAAGGTTTTAAACATTGATAAGGTTTCATGATCCATTTCCTCTACCCCTTACTATCAACTTTATTAGGTACGTATCCATTTTACAGAAAATTAAAGCTACTTTCCATTTAAAATCTTCTGCTTTCCCCTCTATGATGTTTCAATAAGTAGGAATTCATAACATATTTCTGTATACTTAAAAGAGATTCATCTAAAATCGGAGGGGAACAATATGAATTGGAAATCTTTATTTGCAGGTGCAGCCGCAGGGTTTGCAGCAGGATTCGCTGTTAAACAGATATTGAATGAATCAGGGCAGCCTTCTCCTGAAAAGGTTTTGTCGAATGTGAAGAATTTTGTCAAAAAAGATGGAAAGATTTATGGAGCCTGGATTTTGATGAAGCCGGAAGCTTATGAAAAATTTAATCTTGACTATACAGTTTATAAAGGTGGCATTACAAGACATATAGACGGCAGCCAGGAGCAGTTTGAATTTGTTGCTGATGCCGAAACTGGTACCGTGCTTGACCTTATCCCAAAAAGCTGAATGTTATGGCTCTTATGCCGGCGGTTAATAGCCAGGCATTAAGAGCCATATTTTGCCCATCCTTATTATGCCTTGCGGTCCCTTTTTACAGCTTCCCGAATTTCCTTCCCGCTTTTGTCCCACTTAACAGCACGGTAGATTGCATCATGGTAAAAACTGTACCAGACTTCATTCTCAAGTCCATGCCCCATCCACTTTTGCTTTTGGAAGACCGAATCCATTGGATAGTCATCAAATGCAAGCACCCATAAAACGTTAGCATGGGCGTGGGTCGGCATTAGATCTGCCATATGAATCAGCTGCTCTCCCCCGCTTTCCATCAAAATGACACTGTGTCCGTCACTATGCCCGCCTGTATGAACCATTTTTATTCCTTCTGTGATGACTTTTTCATCCTGAAAAGGAATGACAGAATCCCTGATTGCCATCCAGTTTTCCTGCCAATATGTATTCCGTGAACGAATATTGGGATTCCTCATTTCATCCCATTCAACCTGCGAAGTGATAATTTTCGCATTTTTAAAAACAGGAATCCATTCATCTCCCTCTTGTTTGGTAAGACCGCATGCATGATCAAAATGCAGATGAGTCATCAGCACATAATCAATATCATCTTCGCTTAAACCCAGACTTCCCAGACTTTCAGCCAAACGGGATTCCTCCGTGACCCCATAATTCCTGCGCTGTTTTTCAGAGAGCTTTCCGCTGCCGATTCCCGAATCGATCAGCAAGTTAAGGCCATTCGCCTGGACCAAAATAGGATCAGTCCTTAATTCAATCTGATTATTTTCATTATGAGGATACTTTTTGGACCAAAGCGGTTTTGGGACTACGCCAAACATTGCCCCGCCGTCAAGATTTGTAACCCCGCCATCCAGCCAAGTTAAAGTAATATCACCAATCTGAAGCGTTTCCATAACCATCCCCCTTTTACCCCAGTCTACCATTAATGATTAACAATTAAAAATATTAAAAAAAGTGGAAGCGCCTGTTCAGTGGAACAAAGACTAAGAACGCCGCGTCCTGCGGCA
>NZ_MLYQ01000150.1:0-2191 GCF_001866725.1 Bacillus sp. MUM 13 | reverse complement strand
TGGACTTTTTCAGTGGCCTCGTACAATACCGAACTCATTTCACACTCGCTGCCTAACGAAATAACCGTGTCTAACTTTTAGGGGTCACTTCACTGAGTGAAATCAGGAGGCATTTTTCATTATAATGAGATAAGTGCATTAAAATTAAACTTTTTTAAGTTTAAATGGACTGACCATTAAGAAAGATAATATAATCATAAAGGACAGCAGAATGACAGGATGGACATGTCCGATGGCCAGAAAGCTCAGGGTAGCCAGGCATCCAGCTGCAGTAATCGGCAGCCCGGTGAAATAGCCATTGCTTTCCGTAATATTAAATTTGGCGAGGCGGAATGCACCGCAGCCAATGTAAAATACTGTGAAGAATGTGCCGGGAGCGCCAAAATCTTCAAGAACACCCTGATATAATAATAGAGCAGGGGCTATTCCGAATGAAATAATGTCACACATGGAATCCAGCTGCTTGCCAAGCTCGGATTCACAATTGAATTTTCTGGCTGCCATGCCATCAAACCGGTCGGCAAGTGCGGCTAGAAAGATTAATAGTAAACTAAGGTTTAACTCATGATTCATGCCAGCAATTATCGCAAATCCGCCAAGGGATAAATTGGTTAAGGTTATGATGTTTGCGGTCTGTGTTTTCAGCTTCTTGACAGTAAGGTCCAGTACGTCAGATATTAACATGTTTTCACTCCTCTTGGACTGGATAATTTACATCCTAAATGCTTATTATATAATAATATTTTATACCGTACAAATTATGCAAGATATTTTTGAATTATTTTACATTTGGTGGTGGAATATTTGTACCAATTTTTTTATCGGTCACTTATAGAATTGACAAACGGAAAATGGAGCTCCCATCTTCTGAAAAGGTTCAGCAGCTCAAGTCTCTCAAAGCATCTTATCCCTTCTTATGCAAGGGTTTATAACATCAATCAGGATGAAAGCAGCCGGAAGCTTGATGAGTATGAAAACCTGCATTCCTTATTTACCAGGCAGCTAAAGGAAAATGCCAGAGTTATAGCGGCGGATCCTTCTGCGGTTGTCAGTCCCGTGGATGGAGTTTTGGAGGATTATGGGGAAATCACTCTGGAAAAAAGCATCATTGTAAAGGGACGGACATACTCGATTGAAGAAATGCTGGAAGACCCGGACTCACTCCGGAAATATCTTGGGGGATCATTTATGGTGCTGTATTTAAGCCCAAGCCATTATCACAGGATTCATGCACCGGTATCCGGCACCGTGAAAAAAAGATGGGTACTCGGGCAAAAGTCGTATCCGGTCAATAAATTAGGAATGAAATACGGCCGTGCACCACTTTCTAAGAACTACCGGAATATAACCGAGGTTGAACATGAAAAAGGGATGGTAGCCATTGTGAAAGTCGGAGCAATGTTCGTGAACTCAATTGAAATCACCGAGCAATCGGACAAGCTGGTTAAGGGCCAGGAGTTTGCTTATTTCAGCTTTGGTTCGACAGTGGTGCTATTATTTGAAAAGGGAATTTTCCAAAAAGACATACAGAAACCAGTGCCTTCAGATGTCAGAGTCGGAGAAAAGCTGGGCGTCCTTACAGACGCAGAGCAGGATTGACCATAAAGGAAAAAGGCTGATCCCATTGTCAGCCTTTGTAGCTTTTTACAGTGTTATTCTAATTTTATGTGTGAGGGATCTGCGGTGAATTTCCGTTTCAATAAGACGGATAAAGTCTCTGCTCAATTCTAATTTTCTTGCCTTAAAATAAGATTCAATCAGCAAATCATCAGTTAATTTATTCATAGCTTTGCCAGAGCGGCCACTCACCTCCATATTATATCAATCAGGCATAAACGGTGTATCCTGTGCATATATTGACAAGTTAACCTGGTGTATTCCCACTTTATCAAATTAGATTGTTAAGAACAACCGTTCCAATATCCACAGGATTTGGTGGATAACCTGTGTTTAACTTGTTTATAATTGGAAGTTCTGTGCGTGAAACAAAGGGTAAAATGTGCATAAGGTTATCCACAAAAATAAAATTGAAGAAATTTGTCGAAAATTATTTTGATTTTTAGCTCTGATCATCCTGCCTGCTTCTATTTGGACTGTCTTACAGCAGGCAATGAGCTAAAGTCCTTATTGCTCCGGAATTAAAACATACATAGTGAGAAAGGTAACACTTCGCAATCCCTGGCATTATGGA
>NZ_MLYQ01000015.1:0-59086 GCF_001866725.1 Bacillus sp. MUM 13 | reverse complement strand
TATTATTAACGGGCTGTGTTGGACCGGGACTATCGGATTCTGAACATAAGATTACTGAAAAATACTTGCTGATTAAGAACGGCAGCAATAAATCTATCTTGGTTAAAAGAGTAAGTGGTTCGGAATTTAAAGAATTTAAAATTCTAGTTCCTGATACTGTTATCTCAACAGCCGTACATAATGGCTGCATTTTTGCTAAGCAGCAAAATTACAGTTTGGAAGAACATAAGCTGGATAGATCTCAAAACTACTATTGGATCATATCAATTTCTTCAGAACATGTTGTGGGGCCTTTGAGCCTCAAAAAATTCACCTATATTTTAAATGATTTAGAGATAGGTTCTAAGGTTAAATGGGTAAATAATAAAATGCTGTAAATGTAAGAAAATGAAGATATACTTATATAATAAATGATAGGTCTGTGCTGGGAGGTGCATGATGAAGATTGAATGGACAGAGGCAGCCATGAAAAAGATCCAGGAGAAATTAAATGGAACAAAAGGATTTCTCAAGCTTAAATACGATACTGACGGCTGTGGCTGCGTGGTCAGCGGTGTTACAGCACTATGGCTCGTTGATGAAATTGATGAGGAAGACATAAAAACAGAAACAAGCATTGGAGATATTTATCTGGAAAGATCCAAACTGATTTTTTTGGACGAAAGCATGAAAATCGACTTTTCACCTGAGGCAAATAGCTTTATGCTGAAAACCGCAAATGAAATCCTGAACCCGCGGCTCGGCTTCTATAACCGTACTGCAGTAAAATAAGAAAAAGCGAAGGCTCCAGTTGGAGAAACCTTCGTTTTTTCTATTATAAGCAGTAAATTTTTATTGTTTCATATGGGTTGTATCATATTTATATACAACCTCGCTGAACTTATTGTTTACTTTAACCAAAGTCAAGCTTGCTGACGGTATGGCTGGTGTTGACCATAGGTTTACAAGTGTGTTTTTTTCAAAGTAATTCATTAAAAGTTTAAGAGCAATAGAATGTGTCACTATAAGGACATTTTCAAATGGATGCTGATTAATAATATTTTGAACGGTCTTCACCATTCTTTCTTGGACATGAACAAATGGCTCTATAGTGTTATGAGAAAAAAGATGAGGTGTTTCCCAAAAAGATAACCATTCTTCAGGGTTTTCCTTTTCATTTTCCTCAAAGGTCTTACCTTCCCAATTTCCAAAAGACAGTTCTCTTAAATGATTATATGTAATTACATCAAGAGGTTTTTCACCTCTAATTATTTCGGCAGTGTGAATCGCCCTGTTGCTTGAACTTGAATAGATAGCATCCAATGAAACATCCGATAATCTCTCAGCCAATTGCTTTGCCTGTTTTATTCCTCTATCAGTTAAGGGAGAGTCTTTCCAGCCTTGCATAAGTTTCTTAGTATTCCAAACAGTTTCTCCGTGTCGTGTAAGATATAATTGTGTACTCATTTCTTTTCCCCTTTTATTCTTCTCTCTGCCGTTTGTTCTTTTTCGAGTAAAGCCTTTAGCTCAAAAATATATACTCTTTCAGCAATGCCAATTTCCTGTTCAGGAATTTGTGAAAAAGAGTTTTGTACTCAGAAGGCAAAGAACGCTTCCGAGGCCAAGTGAAGCATGCGCTTTTTTATTTAAACACCAGTTCATTTAAAAATTGGTCGATTGCTTCTTGGTATTCTTGGCTATTTTCGTTATAGGATTGGGCGTGTGCTCCGTATGGTGCGAGGTAGAGCTGTTTAGGGCCTGTTTTTTCCTGGTACAGTTTTTTTGTCATGTCAGCGGGAATGAATGTATCCGGCAGGCTATGGATGAAGAGGATCGGCTTTTTTATGTTTTTGATAACAGAAATAGGCGAAACCTCGCTTGTCCAGTAGCCGTCGCGCATTTTAATAAAAGCCCTGCCAATGGGAAGAATCGTCCAGGATGGAAGTTTGACTTCTTTTTTGATCTGATGCTTCAACTGGTCCTCGAAATCAGAAAAGGGGCAATCCGCGATATAAAAGTCACAAGCATCCTCAAGCATGCCGGCATACAGCAGCAGTGTGGCAGCACCCATGGATTCTCCGTGGATTCCAATTGTGATGTCGGGTCCCTTCCGGTTTTTTAGTTCATCCACAATAGCTTTCAAATCGAATTTCTCATAATGGCCGTAGCTGCTCGTTTTGCCCCCGGATTCACCATGCCGCCGGTGGTCGTAAATAACCGCATTGAATCCCCGCTTAAGAAAGATGTTCATATATTTAATGGAATTTATTTTATTTTCGGTAACTCCATGAGAAATAATGATCCATTTGTCTGTGTTGTTCGGTTCTATGAACAGGCATTTTAAGCCGTAGCCAGAGGGAGAATTAATAGTGATTTCACTTTTTGGCAATTCAGCGAAGTGCTTCATATCAAGCCGTTTTGCTGTAATTTCTCTGTTTTGGATAAAATCTTCTTCTTTTTTCTTCATATACATGATCCGATTGGAAAAATACATGCCGGCACCCATCGTATAGACAGCCATGCCTGCAGCTGCAGCCCACCACTTTTTCATATTGACCTCCCAAGAGACATTGTTATTCCTTATTATATACACGGCGTGTGCGGAGAGCCAACTCAAAAAATGTCTGATATAACCAGCAGGGCAAGACATGATATAATATTTGTGAAGATGGTAAGGGGGTCATAAGAATGAAAAAGAAAACTTCTGGAAGAAATAATCAAAGAAAACCGGAAAGAGAGCAGGCCAATGATTCATTAAGGCTTGGTGATTTCATCAACGGTGATATTATGTCAAAACTCCGTGAAAAACAAAAAGAGCTGGCAGATGCGGAAAGTGCAAAAAAAGAAGCAGAAGAAGCAAAAAAGAAGGAAGAACGCAGACTGCGCGAAAAAAACAAATCCTTCGAGGAGCTGCTTAATGAAAGCAGCACAGACTGGAAGAACTTTAAATAATGTAAAACGGGCAATGACTTTTTCCAAGTCATTGCCCGTTTTACATTTTGTTTGGATCTGCTACATATCCCGGTGTGCTTCATATTTGCTTGATTTGGTCAGTTCTTTCAATAGGACAATTTCCTCTTCTGTAAGAGATTGCGCTCTGGCTGCCCGGCAATTCTGCTGAAGCTGCTCAACCGTGCTGGCTCCAGGGATGACAGAGGCCACCGCTTTATGCGAAAGCACATACTGCAGGGCAGTTTCATTAAGGTTTCTAGGAGAAAGCTTTTCCTTAATGCCAGGCAAAATGTCTTTTAATTCTTCATAGCTGTAATCCAGATATCCATTCTCCTTGACGCTGCTTGAGGCCTTGTCAAGCATCTTATCACTCAGCAGGCCTTTTGCAACAGGGCCTCTGGCAATCATACTGATCCCGTTATCGATCAGCAGGTTCATCCATTCTTCTGGCCGCCGGTCAAGAAGGCTGTATTGCATCATAACAGAAGAAATAGAAGATTTCTCTGCGTATTGCCTAATCACATTCGGGCGGATGGAGGAAATTCCGTAGTGCCTGATAAGGCCTTCCGCTTTAAGCTCTTCAAAGGCTCCGATCACCCCGTCTATATCATCTTCCATTGTGCCGCCGTGCAGCTGGTAAAGATCAATATAGTCGGTGCCGAGCCTTTTAAGGCTGTCTTTCACGGCAGATTTAAGGTAACTTGGTGATGCATCCCAATGCCAGCTGTCTTTGGATTCATTCCAGCGGTTGCCTGCCTTTGTGGCGATTACAACCTGATCCCGGACTTTCTTAAGTGCATGTCCGGCAATTTCTTCATTTATGCCAAAATCATATAAATCCGCTGTATCAAAGTAATTAATGCCTTCATCAATTGCGGCCGAAATAATGGTTTCCGCCTGTTTTTTATCCGTGCCAAGCGACATGCAGCCGAGTCCTATTTCTGAAACAAGCAAATCGGTATTCCCCAATTTTCTCTTTCTCAATGCGCTCCACTCCTTTATATTACTTGATGTTTATATTGTAAAGGAGCGGGATGACAATCACAAAGAATTCAATTTGGATATGGGTTCATTCTTACTTCAGCTGGCCTGGCATGGACATTTTCAATCCAGTCTGTGACTAAAACATGCTGATTTTGCAATTCCTTCAGTTTGTGCCTGATTTCCCATGCTTTCCCGGCAAATACCACACTCTTATCCAATACATATATCTTCATTAAAACAACCTCCGCTGCTAGTATGGTAAAATGTATGAACAAACATGCATGATGTAGAACAAGGAGTGGGAATATGAATAAATTTGAAGAGAAAACACTATCAACTGACAAGATTTTTGAAGGAAAAGTAATTAAGCTTCAAGTGGATGAAGTCGAGTTGCCTGATGGAAAAACAAGCAAAAGGGAAATTATCAAGCATCCGGGAGCTGTCGCTGTCATAGCTGTAACTGAGGATAATAAAATTATCCTTGTCGAGCAATACCGCAAAGCGCTTGAACGAAGTATTGTGGAAATACCTGCAGGAAAACTGGAAAAAGGGGAAGATCCTAAATACTCTGCGGAAAGAGAATTAGAAGAAGAAACAGGGTATGAATGCGAAAGAATGGAACACATCAATTCTTTTTATACATCGCCAGGCTTTGCTGACGAACTTGTTCATGTATTTCTTGCCCATAACCTGAAAAAGAAAGAAAATGCTGCGCCGGCTGATGAAGATGAATTTGTCGAGCTTATTGAAGTTTCGCTTGAGGAAGCACAGGTATTTATCAAAGAAGGCAAAATCCGGGATGCCAAAACAGTTTATGCCATTCAATATCTGCAATTGCAGCAGGCGCTGGCAAACTCTTGAATTCCTATTTTGCCGATCTGCATATCCACATCGGCAGAACAAGCAGCGGGAGGCCGGTGAAGATTACAGGATCAAAGACGTTAACATTACGGAATATTTTAAAGGCGGCAAGCGAAAGAAAGGGTTTGGATTTAATTGGTATCATTGACTGTCATTCGCCAGAGGTTATTGCGGAAATTGAGGAAATGACCTGTAATGGCGAACTCACAGAAGTGGAAGGCGGCGGTCTCCAATACGGCAAGACAACCCTTATACCAGGATCCGAGATAGAAATTTATGATGCTAATTGCCATGGCCCGATCCATGTGCTGGCGTACTTTCCTTCCATGGAAGCAATGAAGCAATTTTCCGGATGGATGAGCGGGCATTTAAAGAACATCCATTTAAGCTCGCAAAGAGTATATGCGGATGGCAAAACCCTTCAGAAAACGGTGAAAGACATGGGGGGGTTATTTATCCCGGCACATGTTTTTACACCATTTAAAAGCTTATATGGAAAAGGTGTCAAACACTCCTTGAGGGAAGTGTTTGATGAAGTGCTCATTGACGGGGTAGAGCTTGGGCTCAGCTCGGATACAGATATGGCACAGGGCATTCCCGAGTTAAGCCAGTATGTGTTTCTTACCAATTCGGATGCGCATTCTTTAGGGAAGCTGGCAAGAGAGTACCAAAAATTTGAGCTTGAGCGTCCGTCATTTCATGAATTGAAGCTTGCGCTAGGAGAAGAAAGCGGAAGAAGGGTCTCCGCTAATTATGGACTTAACCCTGAGCTCGGCAAATATCACGGAACAGTATGCGGAAAGTGTTTCACGAGTGTGAAGCAGGATGTCAAGACCTGTCCGGTATGCGGAAGCAGGACGATCATTAAGGGCGTTTCGAAACGGATTGAAGAACTCTCTCAGCCCCTTGAATCCTTTAAGCAAAGAAAGAGACCGCCGTACATCCGCCAGGTGCCGCTCGACTTTATTCCTGGAGTAGGCCCAAGGACGATGGAAAAGCTGCTTCACGCATTTGGGACAGAAATGAACATTTTGCACAGTACCGATTATGACAGCCTGAAGCTTGTGGTTCCGGAGAAAGTTGCCGGTTATATTGATTTGGCACGGCAAGGGAAATTGAATTTCAATGCTGGGGGCGGAGGCAAATATGGGAAGATTATTCCTTCTTAGCCTGCAGCGTAACCAACTAAATTGAGGGGAAGAGCAATTTGCTCTTTCCCTCTTCTTTATTTTTGGGTTTTGGCATATATGCAAGTATCGCGCAGATTTTTCCCATCTGCCGTCAGGCCCTCATTTCGGAGAATCCCCTCAAGCGGATATCCCAGTTTTTCCGCAATGCGCCGGCTGCTGATATTATTGGGATCACAGCGGATCTCTACTCTATTTGCACCATAGTAATCGAAAGCAAAGGCTGTAAGAGCTTCTGCTGCTTCTGTCATATACCCCTTTTTTCCATAGCGGGAATCAATCCAGTAGCCAATTTCGAATTTCGGCAGCTGCCAGTTAATCCTGTGCAAACCTGTTGAACCAATAAAAACATGATCTTCTTTGCGGTAAATATGCAGCCGTATGTCTTCTTTTAAAAGGAATTGAGCATACGATTTAATGACGTTCTCCTCTGTTTCCTCCAAAGTCTGAAACCTGGTTGCAAAAGCAAGCCAGGGAGCAAGCTCACTAAGGGATGCGGTGATTGCCGCATGCACAGCCTGTCCATCCCCGGGCTGGCAAGGACGTATATAAAGCCTGTCCGTTTCTATTTTTTCAGGAAATTCCCGTAAAATAGCATTCATCTTTATCACTTCTTTCTTAATATTTAAAAAATTATAACACAGGAAGCTTGGTGAATCTTAAAAACGGAAAAATTTCGCAGGTCACGCCTTCTCTCTTTTATATCTGCTGCATGGCTTGTCATAAATGGCAGGGAAAAACATAGAATCTAGTAAGAGATAAATGGGAGGATGAAAGATGAAGAAGAGATCTGTCATACAAAACGCAGCAATTAAACATATTACTGAACATTCCTCATTATATGTATTTGTCACTGTACTGTTTTTGATGGGTGTAATATTTGGCGCCATCCTTGTAAATTCATTGAGCCCTGCCCAAAAGGATGATTTATTTTATTATCTCTCGCAATTCTTCGGCCAGGTTTCTCAGGGGAAGATTGCCGCTAACCAGGATATGTTCTTTCAAAGCCTGACACATAATATCAAATATATAGCAGTTATCTGGATATTGGGAATATCAGTGATAGGACTGCCTGTCATCCTGATTCTATTATTTTTAAAGGGTATGGTTGTGGGCTTTACTGTCGGCTTCTTAGTGAATCAAATGGGGTGGAACGGATTTTTATTGTCATTTGTTTCGATATTGCCCCAAAACATATTCATCGTCCCGATTTTCATCATCATCGCTTCACTGGCCGTGTCCATCTCTATGAAGATGATACGGCGGATTTTCCTCAAACAAATCAGGGATCCGCTAAAACCAATATTTACCCGCTATATTTTTTCACTGGCTTTTTCGATGTTCTTTCTGATTGCAGCAGGCATTCTTGAAGCCTATCTTTCACCGCCGCTTATGAAAAATGTGGTAAGCTTATTAAATAAGTGATCCGAAAAGTGTAAAAAGGAACAATTTTTTTCTGTGAACATGAAATGTATTTTGACACTTTTCCTTCATTTGATATAATAATATAGATAGCGGCGCGGGAGGGAAAAGTATGGAGAACAGAATTGAGAGAATAAAAAAGCAGTTGCACTCGTCCAGCTATAAATTGACGCCTCAGCGAGAAGCGACCGTCCGCGTTTTACTTGAACATGAAGAAGATCATTTAAGCGCCGAAGACGTTTACCTCCTGGTCAAAGAGAAATCGCCTGAAATTGGCTTGGCAACAGTATATCGGACACTTGAATTGCTGACTGAACTGAAAATAGTTGATAAAATTAATTTTGGCGACGGGGTATCCCGATATGACTTAAGGCAAGAAGGCGCAGCTCATTTCCACCACCATCTCGTATGCATTGAATGCGGTGCCGTGGATGAAATACAGGATGACTTGCTAGAAGACGTTGAAGCAATTGTGGAACGGGATTGGAACTTTAAGATAAAAGACCATAGATTGACGTTTCATGGCATATGCTACAGGTGCCAGTCGAAAAACGAAGACGAAGATGAAGATGAAACTAAATAATCACTACATAGCCTTTTCCTCCGGGAGAAGGTTTTTTATTATGAAATGTGCATCCTGTTTTGCCGGAATAGACAGAGGCCCAAAGGATGGACAAAAGGCGCTTATGCTTTTTTATTAAGGCTGTTTTCATGAACCTTGCTGGTATGAAACAAGTGGTTGATTTCCGCTCCAGGATGCTCGCTTTCCGCGGGGCAGCCGGTGAGCCTCCTCGGCTTCGCCTGCGGGGTCTCGCCTGTTCTGCTCATCCCGCAGGAGTCTCGCACCTTACGCTCCAATCAACCTGATTTGACAATGGTAACGCCTTGCATAACAAATAAAAAAACAATAATCTTTAAGAAAAGAGCCTTTATTAATCTAGCTTCAGCGCCTAGCCCCTCGAGGTCATAAGCCACATCAGAATTGAAGGCAAAGAGCGCCTCCTATTCTGCTGCGTCTTATGCTTGTCGGGGCTGAACAGGCGCTTATGCTTTTTTATGTAATCTAGCTCCAGCGCCTAGCCCGCTGTGCAAAAGATGTTTTGGCCTCAGAAGGCAAAGAACGCCTTCCAAGGCCAAAACCCTATTTGCTTCGCGGTCTGAACAGGCGCTTGCGCTTTTTTATGTATAAATCTTGTCCGTCTTGGCATAAATTGAAAGAAAAGGGCCTTGCGGCGGATGCTGGTGAATTTCCAGCGTTCCGTGTGCTGCAGGGACGGGATGGAGGAATGGCATGAGGTCGTCATTATCACTGGTGCTGCACACAGCAAAGGTTATGGTTCTCTTTGTCAGCTTTACTGTTCTTTTTTATATAGGAATGGTATGGTTAAATCAGGAATATCAGGATTATCATCGTTATGACGAACCAAAGGGGGCAGCGATTAAGGTCACGAATGCCATGGAGCCTGAAAAGGAAACATGGGTGGATCGGCTGCTGCTGTTCTATAAAAACGGGGAGTAATGTAAATGGAAGATCAGATAAGAGATTTTATGCATTTTTTGACTATTGAAAAAGGCCTGGCGAAAAACACGCTGGTATCATATGAACGTGATTTAAGATCATACATGGCTTATGCTGTGAATGTAGAGGAAATGAAGTCCTGGAATGATGTGCGAAGAGTTCACATTATCCATTTTTTAGCCCATTTGAAGGATTCCGGAAAATCCAGCAGGACACTTGCCCGGCATATTGCTTCGATTCGATCCTTCCATCAGTTCCTGATCAGGGAAAAAGCTTGTGATCAGGATCCTTCCCTGCATTTAGAAACGCCCCAGCAGGAGAGGACACTGCCGAAAGTGCTGAGCATGGAGGAAGTTGAAGCATTGCTTGAAGCGCCTAAGATCCTTGATGAATTTGGCCTGCGGGATAAAGCCATGCTGGAGCTGCTTTATGCAACAGGCATGAGGGTCAGTGAGCTGATTAATCTTGAAGTGAATGACGTGCATGCATCAATGGGATTTGTGCGCTGTATCGGAAAAGGGAATAAAGAAAGAATTATTCCAATCGGGAAAACGGCTCTGGATGCAATTGAAGCCTATATGAATAAAGGCAGAAATAAGCTTGCGGGCAAAAAGCATAGAGCTGATACCCTATTTTTGAACCATCACGGAAATACACTGACACGCCAGGGGTTTTGGAAAATATTAAAAAAGCTTGCGCGTGAAGCACACATAGAAAAAGAAATTACGCCGCACACTCTCCGCCATTCCTTCGCGACACATTTGCTCATGAATGGTGCAGATTTGCGGGCTGTGCAGGAGATGCTTGGCCATGCGGATATTTCCACAACACAAATTTATACACATGTGACAAATGTACGCCTGAAAGAAGTTTATTCGAAATTTCATCCGAGAGCTTAAACATATTGAGAGAATAGGATATTGATAGAGCGGGCGGGCAAAAAAGCCGCTCTATTTTATCTTTCAAAAAGGCTTTTTTATTAATTGTTTTTTAAGAAGTTCTGTGAACCAATCATATTGTAAAAGCAGGTTGATTGGAGCGTGAGGTGCGAGACTCCTAGTTAGCTTACCGTCCGCCTCGCGGAAAGCGGGCATCCCGAAGCTGAAATGAACCACCTGTTGAATAGCTGCAAAGTTTACGAAAAAAGCCTTCAAAAAAAATCAGCACCTGGCGAATTTTTTGTTTGATGTTATCAAGGTAAATCGTTTACAATATAGAAGTCAGACTTCTGACATTAAAAACGGTTACATATAAATCAAGATTATAATCAAGCTTAACGGGTAACATAAAAGAGATGAAAAAAACCATTCCAGCCTGGAATAATAGTATGCTAAAAAGAAGAAAAATCAAGCTTATCCACATAATAAGAAGATTTGCTATTTTAGGAGGAATTCACATGAAAGAAGCTTCTGCATTTAAAAGGATTTTCGTTGTAGTAATGGATTCTGTGGGAATAGGTGAAGCACCCGATGCTGACTTGTTTGGCGATAAGGGAGCAGATACCTTCGGCCATATTGCTGAGAAAATGAATGGCTTAAATATGCCCAACCTCGGAAAAATGGGGCTGAGCAATATCCGCGAGATTCAGGGCATCCAAAAAGCCGAACAGCCGATAGGCTATTATACTAAGATGAAAGAAGCATCAAGCGGGAAAGATACCATGACAGGACACTGGGAAATCATGGGTCTTAATATCAGCACCCCATTCCGTGTGTTTCCAAATGGATTTCCCGAACTGCTTATAAATGAGCTTGAAGCAAAAACAGGCCGCTCCATCATAGGAAATAAACCAGCGAGCGGAACAGAAATCCTGGATGAACTTGGCGAAGATCATATGAAGACAGGTGCTTTGATTGTTTACACTTCTGCTGACTCTGTGCTGCAGATTGCTGCGCATGAAGAAGTTGTTCCTCTTGAAGAGCTTTATAAAATCTGTGAAATCGCACGCGAGGCCACATTAAAAGACGAATTCAAAGTCGGGCGTGTTATTGCAAGGCCGTTCACGGGTGAGCCGGGGAATTTTAAGAGAACTTCTAACCGCCATGATTATGCGCTAAAACCGTTTGATAGAACGGTCATGAATGAACTGAAGGATGCAGGCCTAGATGTAATCGCTATCGGAAAAATTTCTGACATTTTTGATGGCGAAGGAGTGACAGAGTCACTTAGAACGGTTTCAAATATGGATGGCATGGATAAATTGGTGCAGACACTTGATATGGACTTCACAGGAATGAGCTTCTTGAACCTGGTAGATTTTGATGCGCTGTTTGGCCACCGCCGCGATCCGATTGGATACGGCAAAGCGCTTGAAGAATTTGATGCCCGTCTTCCTGAAGTGTTCGAGAAGCTGAAAGAAGATGATTTGCTGATCATCACAGCTGACCACGGTAACGATCCAGTTGCCCCGGGAACAGATCATACACGTGAATATGTGCCATTGCTTGTTTATTCAAAGAGATTTACAAACGGCAAAGAGCTCGCTGTCAGGGACACCTTTGCTGACATTGGTGCTACAGTTGCAGCCAACTTTGATGTAAAAATGCCTGTTTACGGGAAAAGTATTTTAGACGAAATTGAATAAGGGGAGTTTGGATGATGTTTGAACAAATAGAAAAAGCAGCTTCTTTTATTAAAAGCAAATGGGATGGCACGCCTGAAGTCGGCCTGATTCTTGGATCTGGCCTTGGTGTGCTCGCAGATGAAATTGAAAACGCGATTGCAATTCCTTATCAAGAAATTCCGGAGTTCCCTGTATCGACGGTTGCCGGGCATGCTGGCCAGCTGGTGCTTGGTGAACTAAGCGGGAAAAAGGTCATTGCAATGCAGGGCAGATTTCATTTTTATGAAGGTTATCCCATGGAAAAGGTCACTTTTCCTGTACGTGTGATGAAGCTGCTGGGAGTGGAGAAACTAATTGTCACAAATGCTGCCGGCGGAGTGAATGAAAGCTACAAGCCAGGAGATTTAATGATTATATCCGATCATATTAACAACATGGGGACAAGTCCTCTTATTGGGAGCAATGATGAAAAATTCGGTCCCCGTTTTCCGGATATGTCTGAAGCCTACAGCAAGGATTTAAGAAAGCTTGCAAGGGAAATCGCGGATTCACTTAATATACGGATTCAGGAAGGCGTATATGTCGGCAATACCGGCCCTGCGTATGAAACACCTGCAGAAGTAAGGCTTGCAAGGGTCCTTGGGGGAGATGCAGTTGGAATGTCGACTGTACCGGAAGTAATTATTGCAAGCCATGCAAAGATGAAGGTACTTGGCATTTCCTGCATCACCAATATGGCTGCAGGCATCCTGGATCAGCCGCTTTCGCATGAAGAAGTAATCGAGACGACTGAAGCAGTACGAAGCAGCTTTTTAAGCTTTGTAAAGGAAATTGTAAAAGCAATTTAAGTACACATATATAGCATGAAAAGCAAATCAGGGCTATAAATAACAAAAAGTGGTGACTCAAATGAGAATGGTAGACTTAATAGAAAAAAAACGTGACGGCAAGGAACTGGCAACGGAAGAAATCAACTTTATCATTTCAGGATATACGGATGGATCAATTCCTGATTATCAAATGAGCGCATTATCCATGGCTATTTATTTTAAAGGAATGAGTGAAAAAGAACGCGCAGATCTTACAATGGCAATGGTGAACTCAGGCGATGTAATTGAATTGTCTGGAATCGAAGGCATCAAAGTTGACAAGCATTCAACAGGCGGAGTGGGCGATACCACTACATTGGTGCTTGGCCCGCTTGTTGCAGCTGTAGGAGTGCCGGTAGCAAAAATGTCTGGCCGCGGACTTGGCCACACGGGAGGCACAATCGATAAGCTTGAATCTGTAGAAGGCTTCCATGTAGAAATCGAAAATAAAGAATTCATTGACTTAGTCAATAAAAACAAGATTGCCGTAATCGGACAAAGCGGCAATCTGACTCCAGCGGATAAAAAACTGTATGCACTTAGGGATGTAACAGCAACTGTAGACAGCATCGCCTTGATTGCAAGCTCGATCATGAGCAAAAAAATCGCAGCAGGCGCGGATGCTATCGTTCTTGATGTTAAAACAGGAGCGGGAGCTTTCATGAAAACGCTGGAGGATTCTGAAGCACTTGCTAAGGCTATGGTAAGCATCGGCAATAACGTAGGCAGAAATACAATGGCTGTTATTTCAGATATGAGCCAGCCTCTAGGATATGCAATCGGAAATGCCCTTGAAGTGAAGGAAGCAATCGATACGCTGAAAGGAGAAGGCCCTGAAGATTTAACAGAGCTTTCATTAACACTTGGCAGCCACATGGTTTATCTGGCTAAAAAAGCGGACTCTCTGGAAGCTGCAAGGAAAATGCTTCAAAAGGCAATGGAGGATGGTTCTGCTCTTCATTCTTTCAAGGTCTTCCTTGAAGCACAGGGCGGAGATGCATCTGTTGTCGATAACCCGGAAAGATTGCCACAGGCGAAGTATACCTTTGAACTTGAAGCAAAAGAAGATGGCTATGTATCTGAAATCGTAGCAGATGAAGTCGGTACGGCAGCTATGATTCTTGGTGCAGGCCGTGCGACGAAGGAATCTGTTATTGATCTGGCTGTCGGTCTTGTTCTTCGCAAGAAAATTGGTGATGAAGTGAAAAAAGGTGAATCCTTAGTGACCATCTACAGCAATTTTGAAGATGTAGAAGCAGTCAAAGAAAAATTGTATGAAAATATTACGGTTTCAAGCGAAAAAGTAGAGAAACCTGTACTTATTCATAAAGAAATCACAGAATAACAACAGTATATAAAGCTGGCTGGAACACAATCAGGTGTTTCAGCCAGCTTTTTTTTGTGCTTTATTTTCATCTTTCCTTCTCGTGTCTGTATAAAATTGGAACACTTGGAAAAAATGGTTGGTATTAAGATTGGAGGGTTTGGAGATGAAGCGAATTCTTTCTCTGAGTATGACAATATTACTGGCAGCAAGCCTGCTATCACCATCAGCCTTTGCGGCGAAAAAAGAAGGAAATCAGCTGGCCGAAAATGCAAGCTCAGCCATATTGATTGAAAGAGACACAGGTGCAGTTTTATATCAAAAAAATTCTGATCAAAAGCTTCCGCCGGCGAGCATGACTAAAATCATGACAATGCTGCTAATCATGGATGCTGTAGACAAAGGAGAATTAAAGCTTAACGAAAAAATCCGTACAAGTGAATACGCAGCATCTATGGGAGGATCACAGATTTTTCTTGAGCCTGGAGAAGAAATGACTACTGAACAAATGCTCCGCGGTATTTCAATTGGATCAGCCAATGATGCTTCCGTAGCAGTTGCCGAAAGGCTGGCAGGGTCTGAGGAAGCCTTTGTTAAAAAGATGAACGAAAAAGCAAAAGAGCTTGGCCTGAAAAATACGAGATTTCAAAATGCAACAGGGCTTCCTGTAAAGAATCATTATAGTACCGCTCATGATATGTCGATTATGGCCAAGGAATTATTAAAGTATGATTTAATCACTAAATTCACAGGGACCTATGAGTCTTTTCTGCGCGAAGGGACAGATAAGAAATTCTGGCTGGTTAATACGAACCGCCTTGTAAAGTTCTATCCTGGTGTAGACGGATTGAAAACAGGTTTTACCAATGAAGCGAAATATTGCTTGACTGCAACGGCTAAAAAAGGAAATATGCGGGTGATCGCGGTCATTTTTGGTGCGCCATCTCCTAAAGAACGCAATGCACAGATTACAAAGATGCTGGATTACGCATTTTCACAATACACCACACATCCTATTTATAAAAGAGACATAAAGCTTGGTGAATCGAGCATCTCAAAGGGCAGCCGTAAAACTGTTACGGGAGTTACCAGTGAGCCTATTTCTGTATTGACGAAAAAAGGAAGTTCGGCCAAGGATTTCACCCAGAAAATCACCATGAAAAAACAGCTGAAAGCTCCGATTGAACGCGGAGATCAAATTGGGACCCTTAAGATTATGAAGGATAATAAAGTCATTGTGACTTCACCGATTGTTGCACGCGAAAATGTGAAAAAAGCGAATTGGTGGGAGCTGTATAAAAGGGCCTTTGGCATGTTCTCACAAACAAAGTAGCGGGTTTTGTCAGAATTAAACTACTTTAGACGAATGGACGCAAGTTTTGCTTTAAGGAAGGATAATGGCAGGATAAACTAGAATTTCACTTCTTATAACAGATAAGGAGGGCTGTATAAGTGAGTCTTGTCATTAACATGGAAGCAAAAAACCATATATTATGCATTCGTCTAAAAGGAGAGTTAGATCATCATACAGCAGAAAAACTGAAGAACCAGGCAGAGGCCGCAATTGCCAAGCATTCCATTAAGCATATCATCTTAAATCTTGAAGAACTGAGCTTTATGGACAGCTCAGGGCTTGGCGTAATTCTGGGCCGGTATAACCAGGTTAAACATAATGGCGGCGAAATGGTAGTCTGCGCAATCTCTCCTTCTGTAAAGCGGTTGTTTGATATGTCAGGTTTGTTTAAAATAATTAAGCTTGAACTATCCGAAGAAAACGCTTTGCAAAGATTGGGGGTTGCGTAAAATGAAAAACAATATGGAAATTAAGTTTAGTGCATTAAGCCAAAATGAGTCATTTGCCCGTGTCACGGTTGCTGCATTCATTGCACAGCTTGATCCGACTATGGATGAATTGACAGAAATCAAAACGGTGGTTTCAGAGGCAGTGACAAATAGCATCATTCACGGCTATGAAAATGATCCGGAGGGAATTGTCTATATCTCATGTTTAATTGATGGAGATACGGTAGAACTGACAATCCGTGATGAAGGTCTAGGGATAACGAATGTAGATGAAGCAATACAGCCCCTATATACGACAAAGCCTGAACTTGAACGGTCGGGAATGGGCTTTACGATTATGGAAAACTTCATGGATGAAATGCGCGTTATTTCCCATGAAGGCGAAGGCACCATCATTCGATTAAAAAAGCACTTAACTAAAAGCAAAGCATTGTGCAATTGAGGGAGATTTGCATATGGATGTGGAGGTTAAAAACAAAAAGAGCCAGGTCCATTTAAAAGATGATGAATTGCGGAGATTAATCCGGGACAGCCAGAATGGGGACCAGGCAGCTAGGGACAAAATTGTCCAAAGCAATTTAAGGTTAGTATGGTCTGTGGTGCAGCGTTTCATGAATAGAGGTTATGAACCAGATGATCTATATCAGATCGGGTGTATTGGCCTTTTAAAATCCGTCGATAAATTTGATCTGTCATTTGAAGTCAAGTTTTCCACTTATGCAGTCCCCATGATCATTGGAGAAATACAGCGTTTTATCCGTGATGATGGGACTGTCAAAGTAAGCCGTTCCCTAAAAGAGATGGCCAACAAAATACGCAGGTCAAAAGAAGAACTGTCCAAAACCTATGGCAGGGTGCCGACGGTCAATGAATTGGCGGAGCATTTAGAGCTGTCGCCTGAAGAAATTATCATGGCCCAGGAAGCAAGCAGGAGTCCTTCCTCCATTCATGAAACGGTGTATGAAAATGATGGAGACCCTATCACTCTCCTGGATCAGATTGCCGATAATTCAGGAACCAAATGGTTTGATAAGATTGCTCTGAAAGAAGCCATTCAGGAATTGGATGAGCGCGAACGCCTCATTGTGTATTTACGCTATTATAAAGACCAGACACAATCTGAAGTAGCTGTGCGCCTTGGCATATCCCAGGTGCAGGTATCAAGGCTCGAAAAAAAAATCCTTCAGCAAATGAAAAACCACATGAATCAGTGATTCATGTGGTTTTTTACTGTTTTTGAAGACATACTAGGAATATTGTGCAGCTTCCATCCTCAGGGAAGTCTCCATTTTCTCAAATTACCTGGCAGTCAATGCTTCCCATAATCCGTAAATATTGAGTACTGCTGCCAGTTGAAGCGGTATAAATCTAAAAAAAACCTAAATTTGTATTTTTGGATAAGTGATTTACTCTTTTTTTAAAATATAGGTTGAAATCAAGCTTAAAAACGAATATTATAGTAAATGTTGTTTAATTTATTCGTTTTTTTTGACGATGTGGAGGTTTTACTAAACATGCTGGAAAAATATTTCTCCTTAAAGAAAAACGGCACTTCAGTGCGTACAGAAATAATGGCAGGGCTAACGACCTTTTTAACAATGGTATATATCGTAATAGTGAATCCGGCCATTCTTCATTCTATAGGAGTTCCATTTGAACAGGTATTCATGGCTACTGTTATTTCAGCCGTTATCGGTACTCTGATTATGGGGATCTTCGCTAAATATCCGATTGCCATCGCGCCCGGTATGGGTCTCAATGCATACTTCGCAAGTGTCGTAGGCTCGCATGGACTTTCTTATCAAACCGTTTTTGGCACGGTGTTTCTTGCCGGCCTTATATTTCTTTTATTAAGCGTAACGAAGCTTCGCGAAATGATCATCATTGCCATTCCAAGTTCTCTTAAGTACGGAATCACTGCCGGCATTGGTTTATTTATTGCCTTTCTTGGTTTAAAAGACAGCAAGATTGTTGTCCCAAATAAGGCAACAATGGTTGCACTTGGGGACTTTAGCGATCCCATCACGCTTCTCTCCATTGCGGGGTTATTCATCACACTTATACTTATAGTGAGAAATGTGAAGGGCGCCATGTTTTTCGGTATGCTGATAACCGCTATTCTGGGGTATATTTTTGATCTTCTGCATATCAATGGTGTAGTATCCGCGCCGCCTGCTCCTGTATTTTTTGATGTTGACCTTGGCGGGATATTTACCCATAATTTATATGCAGTGGTATTTGCCTTTTTGCTTGTAACGATTTTCGATACAACTGGAACACTCATAGGTGTCACAGAGCAGGCTGGGTTAATGAAGGACGGACAAATACCAAGAGCCAAAATGGCGTTTCTCGGTGATGCGTTTGCCACAACGATTGGTTCACTATTCGGGACAAGTCCTTCGACTGCCTATATTGAATCAAGCACAGGTGTTGCCGCAGGCGGAAGAACAGGTTTCACGGCTATTATCGTAGCCATTCTCTTTGCATTATCTATCTTTTTCTCGCCGATTATTTCTGCCATTTCATCACTTCCATCCATTACAGCGCCTGTATTAATTATCGTCGGCTGCCTGATGATGGAGGGACTTGCAAAAATAGACTGGAAAACATTTGACGAAGCTTTTCCGGCATTTGCCATTATCCTTGTCATGCCGCTGACATCAAGCATCTCAACGGGCATTGCTGTCGGATTCATCACATACCCGCTATTAAAGCTTGTAACAGGGAAAATTAAAAGCGTTCACCCGCTGATCATGATTTTCGGCGTAGTATTCCTGATTCAGATGATCTTCTTTCCTGCACATTAAAAAGCGCAAGTGTTCAGAGGAATCAAAGACTAAGAACGCCGCGTCCTGCGGCAACGTCTTTGTGACCCCCATCCTGGGGGCCTTCGAGGGACCAGTTGCTGAAAAAATCAAACCTAAATAGTTAAAAGCATGCCTTTGCCGAGGCATGCTTTTTTGCATGTGATAATTCACAGATGTCTTTTTAGCAATATATGGACTTTGCCATTACCATGCATATAGCCATGCTGCTTAACCATACTAAAAAATAAAGTAATGTTGTACAGGGTGTGAGATTAATGGATATGGTGTATGTAAGAATGCGCAACCGCATCCAGGTTTTTCAGGGGCAGGAAATTCTGGTTAAAGACACAGCAAAATTAATCGGGCCCGAAAATATTGTGAAAAATCTGGAACAAATTCTCCTTAAAAAGGTGGAGATAGCTGATCAGAACATCATCGTTATTGATCTTGTACATATGATTGGAATCATTACTAAAAACGACCCTTCCATTGAGATTCAAAGTATTGGCCCAGCACAGACCATAGTGGAAGTCATCATTAAGAAAAAAGAGGTTTCCATTATAGCCTTCTCTGCTGTCTGGCTTCTCTTATTTATTGGAGCGGCTATTACCATTATGAATTTTCACGAAGACGTAAGTATGAGAGCGGTACACCAGCATCTGTATAAGATGATAACAGGAAAAAATGAAGCAAAGCCATTGCTGATTCAAATTCCTTACAGTTTCGGTCTCGGAATCGGCATGATCCTGTTTTTTAACCACTTTTTCAGAAAAAGGTTCAATGAGGAGCCAAGCCCCCTTGAAGTGGAAATGTTTAATTATCAGCAGGATTTAGATCAATATGTGATCATGAATGAAAATGAAGAAAGCACCAGGAATCTAAATGACAGGTAAAATTGTGGCCAGCCTATTTGTCGGACTTGCCGGGGGTTTTTCAGTCGGAGCAGGATATGTGGCCTTCTTAACGGTTCTTGGGGTCATCCCCAGGCTGACTCAGCTTACAAAAACGATGAAGATGATACATTTTTATGAAGCAGCTGTCGTGGCTGGAGTGCTTGCAGGCGGATGGATGAGCCTTCATGATTATTCCTTATGGCTGACCCGGTTTACTTTAGTGCCGATTGGGCTTGCCGATGGGATTTTCAATGGAATGCTTGCTGCAGCACTGACAGAGGTTTTAAATGTTTTCCCCATCCTTGCAAAGAGAATTGGGATTCAAGAAAAGATTATTTACCTGATGATGGCCATTGTACTTGGCAAGGTGGCCGGTTCATTGTTTCAGTGGATTGTATTTGTTGATTTATAAGTTCTGCACAGCCTTACATGCAAAATATCCGGAAAGATTCTTAAACTGAAAGGGACATTCTAATGGCAAACAAAAGGAAGGTCATTTTAATAACAGATGGAGACGAATATGCCAGAAGGGCTGTGGAGCTTGCTGCCATGGAAGTAGGAGGGCGCTGCATTTCCCTTTCGCATGGCAACCCGTCTCACCTTTCAGGCCCGGATGCTGTCAGGCTAATAAAAAAAGCGGCGAATGATCCTGTCCTTGTCATGTTCGACGACAGCGGCCTCGTCGGGGAAGGTCCGGGGGAAACATGCATGCGCTATGTTGCCTCCCATTCCGATATAGAAGTGCTTGGAATTATTGCTGTTGCTTCGAAAACAAGACGCGAGGAATGGACAAGGGTGGACGTTTGCATTGACCGGGACGGAAATCTCACTCCAAACGGTGTAGATAAATTTGGAGCAATGGAATTTGAGACCGGAATCATTGCAGGAGATACTGTTTATTGCATTGATCAGCTGAACGCCCCCATCGTGATTGGTATCGGCGACATAGGGAAAATGGCAAAAAAAGACGACTACCGCATTGGATCGCCGATTACCCTGCTGGCAGTTCAAATCATCTTGGAAAGGAGCGGTTTTATTGGTGTCCGAGAAAAAGAAAATCATCCCGATTCCCCAGAAGGTTTCGGAAGCTGAACAATATATGAAAGACCATGTAGGACTTGGAAAGAGCTTTGATCTTGGTGTTAGGAAATTTATCGTACTTAATAAAGAAATACAGCTGTACTATGTGAATGGTCTTTGTGATACCCGGTATATTATCGAGATACTCGAAGTCCTAGTCGGGCTGAATGACCGGGAACGGAATACATCTAAGGTATTTGAAATCGTTAAGAACAGGATTGTCAATCAGTCTGTAGCCGAAATTGATGACATGGAACAGCTGATTTTCCAGGTTCTCTCCGGTTTAATCGTTATATTGGTGGACGGGAGCTCAAAGGGTCTTGTTGTTGATGTCAGGAGCTATCCTGGCAGACAGCCGATGGAGCCTGATACTGAAAAGGTTATCCGCGGCTCTCGTGACGGATATGTAGAAAACATTATCCTTAATACGGCATTGACGAGACGGAGAATCCGCGATGAAAGACTCCGGCTGGAAATGCATCATGTCGGCGAGCGTTCCAGGACGGATATTTCAATCGGCTATATCGAAGGACTGGCAGATCCGGACCTTGTTGATGTGATCCGGAAGGAAATCGACAGCATAAAAATAGACGGAATTACCATGGCTGATAAAACGATAGAAGAATTCATTGTCAAACAGGGGTACAATCCATATCCGCTCATAAGGTATACAGAAAGAGCGGATGTAGCGGCGGCACATCTTTTGGAGGGACATGTCATCATTATTGTGGATACGTCTCCAAGTGTGATCATTGCCCCAACTACCATGTTCCATCACATGCAGCATGCTGAAGAATACAGGCAATCTCCTGCGGTAGGGACTTTAGTCAGGTGGGTCCGCTTTATCGGCATCATTGCCTCACTGTTTCTTTTGCCGCTGTGGTTCGTTTATGTGCAGGAGCCTTCACTCCTTCCTGACCACCTTGGCTTCATAGGTCCCAATAAGCATACCCATATCCCCATTATCGTCCAGATTTTTTTGGCGGATATAGGGATAGAATTCTTGAGGATGGCTGCCATTCATACACCGACTCCTCTATCGACTGCAATGGGATTGATTGCAGCAGTCCTTATCGGGCAAATTGCCATCAGTGTGGGCTTATTTGTTCCGGAAGTCATATTATATGTCTCAATTGCAGCAATTGGAACGTTTCTGACCCCAAGTCTGGAATTGGGTGTAGCTAATAAAATCTCACGCCTTTTCATGCTGGTTCTTGTAGCGATTTTCCATGTATCCGGATTTGTAGTGGGCTTTACTATATTCCTCTTGCTTCTAGTCAGAGTGAAAGCGCTCAGTACTCCTTATTTATGGCCTTTTATCCCGTTTCGCCCTAAAGCCTTAGCGCATATTTTATTAAGAAGACCTGTTCCTGGCTCTACAATACGGCCGAGCATCGTTCACCCTGGAGATAAATACAGGCAGCCCAAATCCTGAATTTGGTTGATGTTGTGAGAAAGTTATGATACTTTATTTTAATAAGACAAAGCGTTAAAATACTAAAAATACATGAACACAGCATGAGCCGTTTCTAAATAGCGTTATGCGGACATAATGCAAGCAGGCAGTGAGGCAATATTATATTCCGGTGAAAGCTTTGCCTGTATAAGTTTGATTTGTTTAACTAAAATGAGCGGCGGATGAAACCCCCATTCATAGAAGGTTGACAATATGCCCGCCCCTGCTGTTTGTCATATAAAGAGAGGCTCCTGATTGTAAGGAAGGGGAGAGGGGAACATGCAATTGAATGGAACGGGAAGTGTGAATGATAGAGGACATCTTGAAATAGGCGGAGTGGATACGATTGAACTTGCAGAGAAATTTGGCACACCGCTGTATGTTTATGATGTAGCTATGATCCGCGAAAGAGCGAGAGGTTTTAAGCAGACGTTTGAGAAGCTTGGAATCAGGGCTCAGGTAGCCTATGCAAGCAAAGCATTTTCTTCCATAGCGATGATACAGCTGGCAGAAGAAGAGGGCCTGTCGCTTGATGTGGTATCCGCCGGAGAATTATATACAGCCATTAAAGCAGATTTTCCTGCTGAAAGAATTCATTTTCATGGAAACAATAAAAGTGAAGATGAGCTGAATATGGCACTGGATCATAAAATTGGCTGTATTGTTGTTGATAATTTTTCAGAATTGGAGCTGCTTGAAGAAATCTGCAGAACGAAAAAACAAAAGGTAGAAATCCTTCTCCGTGTTACTCCAGGAATTGAGGCACATACACACGATTATATTCTTACAGGCCAGGAGGATTCTAAATTTGGTTTCGATTTGCTGAATGGACAGGCACAAAAGGCACTCATCCAGGCAATGAAAAGCAGCTGGATCAATGTTCTTGGACTTCATTGCCATATTGGCTCACAAATCTTCGAAACAACGGGTTTTATATTGGCTGCAAGAAAAATAATCGGACAGCTGAAAATCTGGCACAAAACACTGAACTTCCATCCTGAGGTATTGAATCTGGGCGGCGGATTTGGCATCCGGTATACAGATGAAGATGAACCGCTTCCTGCTTCTCAATATGTGGAGGCCATCGTGAATGAAGTCCAGGCCGAGCTTGGCAGCTCAGGCATCAGCATGCCTGAAATCTGGATTGAGCCTGGCCGTTCGCTTGTCGGGGATGCCGGAATTACACTTTATAAAGTCGGCTCTGAAAAAGAAGTGCCGAATGTGAGAAAATACCTGGCAGTGGACGGGGGCATGAGCGATAATATCCGTCCTGCCCTTTATGATGCAAAGTATGATGCCGTTTTGGCCAACAGGCCGCTTGATAAGGTGGAGGAAACCGTTTCGATAGCAGGAAAATGCTGTGAAAGCGGCGATATGCTGATTTGGGACCTTCCTCTTCCAATAGCAGGGCGAGGAGATATATTAGCCGTATTTTGCACAGGAGCCTACGGGTATTCTATGTCAAATAACTACAACCGCATCCCGAGGCCTGCCGTCGTATTTGCGGAAAATGGCGAAGCGCGGGTAGTAGTTAAAAGGGAAACCTTCGAAGATCTTATCCGCTTGGACCTTACACTGCATGAAAAAGTGAAAAACTAAGTAAAACCGAAAAAGGGATTACAGGATGTGAACATTCTGTAATCCCTTTTTGATTTTGGAGTTTTTTCGCTCGAATTACTTGGAAATTGGCTCAAAAGGAGCTCTAATGGAAGAGGATTTGGCCCGAATCATTGTGTAATTAAAATCGATTATCCATTTAAATGGAAAGTGTTGAACCAGATTCTTTCAGAAAAATTAAATGATTAATCATTTGTGTTATTTTTAGGAGGCTGAGCTTAGAGTTGATTCGAAAAATCTTTGAGAATCCTTCATATGAGCTGGATTAGCCTGCAACTATGCTGCAGGTCACATAATCTTTATAATACTGAATATTCCATCTATACAATTTAAAAATAATGAACTTTATTAAAAATTTTAATATATTGTTCAAAAGCCAGAAAATATTGTCGATTCTTCATTTACAAGTTAAGTAATTAAATGTAATATTTCAGTAGTAACAATATGGGAAGTTATTACATTTTGTCTGATTTCCTCACAAATCTCATTAATAAACAACATTTTTTAAGAAAAGAACCAAGAGGATAATGCCGGCATGATAAAAATAGAGAACGGGCAGCTTACATACCAAAGTGATTCCAGTTCAAGCACTGGAAAATGTATCTTAAACTAATAATCTAACACGGTAAAATATATTTTTATCCTGCATTTAAACCTGCAGGAAATTAAGGCGGAGCGGGCATATGCGTAAAATAAAATATTTATTTATTTTGGTATTTCTGACAGCAGCACTAGCGGCTTGTGCTTCAACCCCTGATTTCAAGCCGTATAATGGCAATTCTCTCAGAATAGCAGTGGTTGGAGAGCCGCCAGAAGTAATAGAGGAGCAAGTGAGATTCACAAAAATTTCTTTTGATGAAATGACAATTGGAAAATTGAAGTCATATGATGCTGTTTTTATTGAGAAAAACAACCTTTATAAAGCGGCTGAAAGTAAATATACCGATGTTTATTTAAAATCAGCTATTCCTTTCTTTTTTATAGGAACTGATAATTATGTTCCTTTTATTAAAAAAGATCTAGCATACGACAAATCCTTTAACTGGAGACCAGGTATAGGTTATGCTGTGGGTATTCTTGCATTAAAAGGCAAAGATACAGTAAAAATTTGGGGATATGGTTTATATAATGAAAAAAAGACAGACGAAAATATCGGGGATGTTTATTCTAGAATTTTTGAGCAAATTGATAAGCTGAGTCATTGAAATGAGAAACGCTGCAGATGACTGTGTTTAAAACTAAAATTTGTATTCAAATAATGATTTTTGCCGTATTAAGCAGGACGTGCTGAATAATATCGAAATAGTAAATAACAAAAAATGGGGATAAATGAAAGGAGTCATGTGACAGTGGTTAAATTACGAATTGGCTCCTCAATATAATATTACTTTGAGGAGGAAGAATGAAGGATGATAACCTTTAATTATAGTAAGAAATTAAATAGAGAACACCTAGAAAGATTATATAATGACGTACAATGGCATGCTTACACACAAGATTCAGATATGCTTCAACAAGCAATAGAACAATCATTAGACGTAATATCTGCTTGGAAAGATGAAGAATTAGTTGGATTAATCCGTGTTGTTGGTGATGGATTAAGTATTATTTATATTCAAGATATCCTTGTGTTAAAAGCTTTTCAAAATCAAGGGATTGCTTCTCAGCTGATGCAGCAAGTCCTGGAAAAGTATACACATGTCCGTCAGAAGGTTCTCTTAACCGAAGAAGCATCGGATGTAAGGCATTTTTATGAAAAAAATGGTTTCCAGTCTTGTGATAAGGGTTCTTTGGTAGCGTTTGCGAAGTTAAGTTAGAAAGTTTAAACAGCCTTTATATTAAATAGAAAACTTTTATGATGAAAAAAACAACAATCTCTAAGAAAGACTCTTTTCTTAAAGGTGGTTGTTTTTTAATAAACCTTTGAAGGAATTCCATTTTTAAGCCCCGCTGAAAGCGAGCATACTAGAGCGGAAATCATCCCCTTACTCCATAGCAGCAAAGATTACGAAAATAGACATGATAAACAAAAAGGAGATACGGAATGGCCACATTCCGTATCTCCTTAGTTAGAAAGCGGGATTTCACCTTCCGCTTAATGATCCTTTATCAGGAAAATAGTGATTTTATTGCATCAATCAGGCTGCTGAAAAAATCTTTTAACTTATCAAGAAAGGACTGGCCTTCGTCGGATTTTAAAAAGGTTGTCAGTTTTTCCTTGGCTTTTGTTAATTGATCTCCAACAGAGTTCCAGTTTATGTTCAAGTCCTTTAGTTTGTTGAACAGGTCGGTTAAACTCTGAAGCTGTTCGTCTGTCAGCTTGATGCCGAGATCATCTGCCGCTTTTTTAATGATGCTTTTGATGTCATCCTCTGTTTTTGGAGGATTCTTCGCCATTTCTTCCTTGATTTTTGTCATTAGGGCAGAGGCCTTATCAGAGCCAATTTTGTCGCCAAGCTGTGCCGTTTTCACCATTTCTTCGTTGGCCGCCTTTTTGACATCTTCCGGAATGGTTTTGTTTGAAGAGAGCTCGTAAGCTTTAATCACACCGGTTAATGCGGCTGTTCCCGATACAGGGATAGGAGCGGTCACATAGACGGATGCATCTTTTACTCCGGCTGTGGCAAGCGCGTTAATGTACATTTCTTCTGTAACCCAGTTAATATTTTTGCTTTGTACCTTAAGTCCGGTTCCAGCCTTCTCAAGTGTGATGGCAGAAGACGATATTGCTTTGGTCCCGATTAAGCGGCTTGGAATATAATCGCCAAGATAGTCATGCTCTTCTTTGTTTGTGACAGTCAGGATATCCGTTCCCTGCGGAGCCTTCATTTCTGACAAGATCATCTGTTTTTGCTCTTCTGTTAAATTTTCACCGAGCGTAACGGTCATGTCACCGACTGCAGCATCCGCAAAAGCTCTCAGGGGAAGCAGCAAGCATAATATAAGGGTCAAAACTGCCCATTTTTTTGAAATTCTGATTTTCATATTTTCCTCCTTAATTATCTGAACCATCTTTATGGAAAAGAACCCTGTTACAGGAAATAAATCTTTTCTATAGAATAGTATAATCACAAAATGATAAAGTTTCAAAAAAAAAGCGAAAAGGAGCGGATATCCGACGCGCTGAAAGGGACATGAGGGCAATTTGTCATAATGTGAAGTATTATAGTAGAATATAGAGGGCTTTGAATGTAAATAAACTCATTGCATATAAGAACGATGTGTTACAGTCAAAAACAGTCCGGAACTTCAGGTTATATTACCATGCTGCACGGGCAGCGATTTAAGCATAAAACCGGGCAATAACACCATTAGTGATCGATCCTTGCTGTCACTTGCATGATAAGATTCTGCAGCGGGAACAAACCCGGTGAAGCCGGAAAAATAAAAAAAGAAAGCGTTTTAACGGCCTTGCGTGCGGGACGGGTTGAAACGGACACGATTTTTATGTATGATGTATAAGATCATTAAATTATTTTTAAATAAGCTCTGTTAAAGCTCTAGTTGATTTTTGGCCAATTTGAAATTGGAGCTGATTTGCTGGCTGCATGCAAAAAGCTGCGGAGCGTTCTGGCTTGCCCGGAATGCCGGCGCCACGCGGAAATCAGCGGGCAATATTAACAAAGCCTTAATAAAAAACTACGTTCTAGTAACGAGGGATCATATGTTAATCAAATATAAGAAAAGTTTTGAGAAGTTTGCAATGGGCTTATTATCATTTATGCCGAATGAAAAAGATATTAAGAATCTGCAGCAGACGATGAAAGACTATGAAGGCAATGAAGATAAGCAGCTGTTTTTATGGAAGGATGAAGAAATCATCGGGCTGATTGGAATTAATCTTGCCCAAGAAGGAATCATCCAAATTGAGCATATATCAGTCAACCCGGCTTTTAGGCACCAGGGCGTTGGGAAAGCAATGGTGAAGGCACTGAAAGAAATGTTTGCAGATAAGGAATTAAAGCCTAACGAACTGACTGCGGGGTTTTTTGAAAAATGTGATGCTTCATGACGCCTGACCTTATTCCTTTCGGGGAATAAGGTCTTTTTGCATGCTAAGCCTGTTTTTTGGCTGCCGGTCAGAAAAACATGATGAGGTCCTTATTTGCCGGCATTTTTCCTGCTTAGGATCCTGGCTCTTTCTTCGATAACCTCTGAACGGTCCCTTAATGAATGTTTATTGACTAAAAACGGGTCATGGAGCAGACTGTCAGAACACCAGGTGAGGCCCTTGCTCAGGCACAAGGCTTCACATTCTTTTATCAGACCCGGATCGGAAATCGGAAAAACAAAGTGTTCATACGGCTTGCCTTGAAGCAGGCATTCATGAAGCTCTGCTAATAATTGCATGAGCATGCTGTAATTTAATCCGAGGTTAAGTGTTTCAGTTTTTTTGCACTGAAAGATATTCAAAGATTTTTGAAGTGTCTTCAGGGCGCCTTTTCCGTTTCCTCTGCGCTGATGGTAAAGTGCTACTGCAAGCTGAATGAATCCTACCCAATGGGACTGTTTATCCCCTGGAGAAGTCTTTTTCCAATATTCTTCAAGGATTTCATGGCACTCGAAATAATCTCTGTCTCCGTGAAAATGCACCAGATATGTAACATACTCTTGTGGATAGCTCACGGGGCACCTCCTTTTCGTGGTCATAAGAGATATTGTAGCACAGGATGTGTTTGTACAAACATTGAAAGGGTGCAGAACAAGACAAAGAGCCGATTGCATGGCAATCAGCTCTCCTTCTACAGGTGGCAGCATTGCCGCCCGAAGAACCAGGAAGCATAATTTCTTAGGATAAAAACCGTGCAGGAAACATTTGTCTGCTTCACTGCAATGTCCGTTATCCCCCCATGTAAAGTACCTCCCTGGAATTTTCCTTCTTTACATGTTCAGAGTATGAAATTGTAGGCGAATGTGTTTGGGCGGCTGCCCAATCTGAAAAAACTTCTCATACGGAGGAGCAGCTGCAGTGAAAGAATCTTATTGGACAAACCCTGTTAATCTACTATACTTAAAGGATAGCGGGATAAGGGTTTTTATAGAAAATATCCTTCTGTCATGGGGGGCTTTCCCTATGATGGACAGGTGAACGAATTGTGTTTTCGACGGGCAATTTTACCCGCTTAGACTTCTTTAGGCTCTCATTTGAACCGGGAGCATTCAGCCCTTTTAAGCAGGGCGGTAACCAATCATGATATTGCGGGGTTTTTACTATGGGCTACAACATTAAAATTGATGCATTTGAAGGTCCTATGGATTTGCTTCTTCATTTGATCAACCGGCTTGAGATAGATATTTATGATATTCCGATGTCTGAAATTACAGACCAGTATGTGGGCTATATTCACGCAATGAAGGATCTTGAACTGGATATCGCAAGTGAATATCTGGTAATGGCTGCAACATTGCTGGCGATAAAAAGCAAAATGCTTCTTCCAAAGCATGAGGACGAAGCGGTATTTGATGAAGATGGTGCTTCCTTTGAAGAAGATCCACGGGACGAACTTGTTGAACAGCTGCTTGAATACCGGAAGTTCAAACAGGCAGCAAAGGAATTTAAGACACTTGAAGAAGAACGGGGCATGGTTTTTACACGCCCTCCGGCAGATTTGTCTGATTTGGCCAAAGAAACGGAGCAGAAGCGGGAGGATTTGAATGTAAGTCTGTACGATATGCTGGGCGCCCTGCAAAAACTGCTCCGCAGGCAAAAGATACAAAAGCCGATTTATACAAAAATAACCAGACAGGAAATTTCCATTGAAAAAAGGATGGATGAAATTCTGTATGATCTGAAGAATTTTATCGGGAGAAGAAGCTTTTTTGATCTTTTTCCTTTTCGGGAAAAGGGACATATTGTTGTAACGTTCCTTGCGGTTCTGGAATTGATGAAAATGAATGAAATTATGGTAGAGCAAGACGGGAATTTCTCGGAAATTTTTGTAGCAGCTAAGGAAGGTGCAGCAGTTGGAGGGTAACAATTGGAAGGGCAGTTTAGAAGCCCTGTTATTTGCAGCAGGAGATGACGGTTTGTCCTTAAAACAGATTTCTTCTGTTCTGGATATTACGGAGATGGAAGCTGCAAATGTCATTGAAGACTTAAGAGAAACATACGATTCAGAAGAGAGAGGAATACAGCTTGCTGAGATGGGAGGAGTGTTTCAGCTGGCTACTAAAAAAGAACATGCCGATTACCTGAAAAAACTTGTGGAAACGTCGGGGACACAGGGGCTTACACAGGCTGCACTGGAAACGCTGGCTATCATTGCTTATAAGCAGCCGCTGACGAGGGCTGAGATTGAAGAAATCAGGGGTGTTAAGACAGAACGTCCGCTGCAGACCCTTGTTTCAAAAGTCCTGATAAAAGAAGTCGGACGTGCCGATGGGCCGGGAAGGGCATTTTTGTATGGCACAACAAAGGAATTTTTGGATTATTTCGGATTGAAATCGCTTGAGGAGCTTCCGCCGCTTGCTGATTCTGGGGGTGAAGAGAATGATATGGGTGAAGCCGATCTGTTCTTCGGGAAATTCCAGGATAATATAGAGCAGAATTAATCTCTTGGCTGCAAATGGTGCATGACAGATTTTTGATAATTGTGATAATATACTATTCATATAGATACCTTGCAGTCAGGAGGGAAGTCTTTGAATATATTGGAATGCCAGGGATATGAGCTCGAAAAGGAAAAATCCAACTCCCCTGAGGAATTTTTTAACAGATCGGCCGTAAGATACATAGAAGGCGGAGCTGAAAAAACACTTACTGTTTTGTACCTTCGTTATTTTGATGGATTAATGGAAAAATATACTCCTTACAAGGCCAATCCGCTGTTTCGATGTTCCGGCCGCGATGTCTGTCTCTCGGATATTACTGCACTTGTCTGCCTGATGGCTGATCGGGGATTCAAGGAGCGAAAAAGAGTGTACGTGAATTCAGAAGAGGATTTTTTCGGGTATTTCAAAACTGCTGACTTTAACATTTTGCAAAAGATATTTATCGCTCTTTCCAATGGAAGCCAATACGAAATTCTATGAGATGATGCAGAATGAAAATCTGTTAAAATATGAGGAGGGTGCACGGTTGGGAAATTTAATTGTAAAATCTCAGCTTGAGGATGTTAGTGTCTTTTTGGAGGGTACTGTTGCAAAGCTTGAAAACTTTCTGAATGAAACCACTCTTTCAAGCCTTAAGCAGGAGAGTGCCGGGGACGAAGGGTATTATAAAAGAGTTATTTCCAATGTAAGAAGGCTGCTTGTTCACTGTGAAGATGGACTGGAAGCCTGCCAAATCGTCCTTAAAAATGAAATTTTTCATAAAGCGGCTGCTGAAAAAACACTTTATAAAATTTACCACCAATGTGTGGATGAATTCTTTTCTCCTAAATCCGATTGCTGGTTTGAAGACAGCCGTTCAGCGTATACAGGAAAAAATTCAATTAAATTCCATAGCGGGGTACCTGATAGCATATCAGGAATCTTCAGAAACCTGGAAAAGGAATTTCAGTCTGTGCGTGAAGATCTGGAATTCTATGAAACAGATTACCGGACAAAAATGCTTCAATCTAAATAACAAATGACGAAGAGGGTGTTCCTGAAAGGCCATAATTCATTGGCCTTTTGGAAACATCCTCTTTTCTTTTTGCTCTTTTCTTAGAGGTTGTTGTTATTTAAGGCTCTTTTCTTAAAGATTGTTGTTTTTTAATGAATTCTGTGAGGCAATCATATTGTTAAATCAGGTTGATTGGAGCGTAAGGTGCGAGACTCCTGCGGGATTAGCGGGAAGGTGAGACCCCGCAAGCGTAGCTGAGGAGGCTCACCGCCCGCCCCGCGGAAAGCGAGCATCCTGGAGCGGAAATCAACCACTTGTTGAATAGCAACAAAGTTTACGAAAACAGCCTTTCTTTTTTTTGCTCTCCCTAGAATGGAGATAAGACAGAAGCCTGCATGATCTCCATATTCAGATGGTGACCTTTTAAAATGACTTGTTTTATTCATATCCCATCTTCCTTTGCATACACTTGTACTAAACCATAATGGGACGAGGGGAAAATATGGGTTTTCTTAATAGATGCCTGCCAGTCTTACTTGCTGCGGCGCTGTTTCTGTCATTCTATCCGCTGCAGCCAAAGGCAGCTTCAGGAGTGACGGCACACAGTGCCATATTAATGGACCAGGAAAGCGGACGAGTATTATTTGAAAAAAATGCACATGAAAAGAGCCGCATCGCAAGCATTACAAAAATTATGACCGCCATATTAGCCGTCGAATCCGGAAAAATGAATAAAACAGTGACGGTGTCGGACAATGCCGTTGGTACAGAAGGCTCCTCTCTGTATCTTAAATACGGAGAAAAAATTAAATTGCGGGATCTTGTTTATGGACTGATGCTGCGTTCCGGCAATGATGCTGCTGTAGCCATTGCTGAAGAGGTGGGCGGAAGCCTTGACGGGTTTGTCTGGATGATGAATCAAAAAGCGGAAGAAATTGGAATGAAAGACAGCCATTTTACCAATCCGCATGGCCTTGATAACACAAAGGATCATTATTCTTCTGCTTATGACATGGCTCTTCTGACCAGATATGCCATGCAAAATAGCACATATAAAAAAATTGCAGGAACGAAAATCCACAAAGCCCGCAATTCCATGGAAACGTGGGATTATGTCTGGAAAAATAAAAACAAGCTGTTAACCCAGTTATATGAATATTGTACAGGAGGAAAAACAGGCTATACAAAGCTTGCTAAACGGACGCTTGTGACAACTGCCTCAAAGAATGGGCTTCATCTTGTTGCTGTAACCCTGAATGGTCCTGATGACTGGAATGACCATATCCATATGTATGAGTCCTCATACAGTACGTATAAGCCTGCAGAGATTCTTTCTAAAGGGGAAATTACCGGTGTGAAAGAGAAGCCTTACAAAGGTAATATCTATTACAGAAACAGCTTTACCTATCCTCTGCTGAAAAAAGAACATGATAAAATTACGGTCGACTTGAAAATGTTAAAGCCCCAAAAGAACTGGGAGGATAAAAAGAATATACCTGAAATCGTCGGAAAAGCAGTGGTTTACCTGGATGGGGAGGTCATTGGGATGCGTTCCATTTTTT
Source organism: Bacillus sp. MUM 13 (assembly GCF_001866725.1). NCBI lineage: Bacteria > Bacillati > Bacillota > Bacilli > Caryophanales > Bacillaceae > Bacillus > Bacillus sp. MUM 13. Next base: position 26,662 of record NZ_MLYQ01000015.1, on the reverse strand, counting down.
ACGGAAAGCATCAGGAAGCATTCAAGCAGCAATCCTTTCAGGCATCATGGCTGGACCTGTTAAAGTCCTTCCTTGGGATCAGCCATCATGGTTAATTATATCTGGGTGGGCCTCACAGTTTGCGGCATTCTGTTTGCCATGATTAATGGCACGATGGATGAGGTGAATGAAGCATTATTTAAAAGTGCAAAAGAAGCGGTTACCTTAAGTCTTGGCTTGATGAGCATCCTGGTATTTTGGCTTGGATTAATGAAGATTGCCGAGGACTCTGGCCTGCTGAATAAATTGTCGCGCCTTTTTAAGCCTTTTGTGCAATTTTTGTTTCCCGAAGTGCCAGCAGGCCATCCTGCGATGGGGTATATCCTTTCCAATATGATGGCGAATTTCTTTGGACTTGGAAATGCGGCAACACCGCTTGGAATAAAAGCAATGGAACAGCTAAAAGTATTAAATGGAGGCAGGCCGGAAGCGAGCAGGTCCATGATTACCTTTTTGGCAATCAACACCTCGAGCATTACGCTGATACCTACAACCGTAATAGCCATCAGGATGAATTTCAACTCTGCGTCTCCTACCGACATTGTCTTTCCGACAATCATTGCTACAGCCATTTCAGCAGCGGGAGCGATCATGATTGACAAGTATTATTACAGGAAGAGAAAACGCAATGGGGTGAAGTAGATGCATTGGATGACAGTGATTTCGATTTGGATGATTCCCTTATTAATCGGAGGCATTCTGCTATACGGAACCTTCAAAAAAGTCCCGACATATGAAGCTTTCGTTGAAGGAGGAAAGGAAGGGATCCAGATATCCTTTTCCATTATTCCTTTTTTAGTGGGCATGCTTGTGGCGATTTCAGTTTTTCGGGCATCAGGTGCGCTTGATTATGTTGTAGGGTTTATGAAACCTATTTTAAGTATCATTCATGTTCCGGCAGAAATTGTTCCATTGGCCATTATCCGGCCTCTGTCAGGAACGGCGGCTCTCGGAATGACGAGCGACTTAATTTCTGTGTATGGGCCAGACTCATTTATAGGGAGACTCGCCGCCACCATTCAGGGAAGCACAGACACGACCTTTTATGTGTTAACTGTTTATTTTGGTGCTGTCGGCATCAAGAAAATGGGCGATGCCGTCAAAGTGGGCCTTTTAGCAGATTTAGTTGGAATTGCAGCGGCCATTGCGGTAGTAACATGGGTCTTCGGAACAAAATGATGAAAAAGCAGGAAGTTTATTGTAAAACAGCAGAAATAACATATCAATTTTAATCGCATATGATTTGGTCTTTCGTTTTTGGTATTATATCAATATTTTTAAATCATAATCCTGTTAACGAAGATGAATTTGAATATAGAGAGGGAAGGAAAAAGTGATATATGTAAATTTTTTACTCAAGTACACCCAGTACGGTTTAAGCATTCTACAGCTTTTGTGAAACCAATATGTAATCAGATGGTAAAGTAACCCTTGCACAGCGTTTAGGGCTTGCAGTTAAAATGTTTGATTTATATAAAAGGTTTGTCTGAAAAAAATAAGACTGCAATTTATAGTTTAGAGGGGAAAATTATTATGAAGACTTTTCTTAAAGATTGTTGTTTATATATATGTTGTGGGCCGATCCCATTGTTAAGTCAGGTTGATAGGAGCGTAAGGTGCGAGACTCCTGCGGGACTAGCGGAACAGGTGAGACCCCGCAGGCGAAGCCGAGGAGGCTCACCGGCCGCCCCGCGGAAAGCGAGCAATCCTGGAGCGGAAATCAACCACCTTTTTCTAGAGCAGCAAAGTTTATGGTCTTCGCCATATAATCTGAATGACATTGGATATCTCCTTCTTTTTTTTTCTGTTTTTTGACGAAAATGGCATTACAAATACAGTGCTGGTTTTGCATGGTAATTTTTTCGTGGGGAAATGACAGCTATGTGATACACTCATATTGTCAAAATGTATGAAAAAATTCCCTGGCAAAAGGCAAGAATAAAAAAAGAAACCCGGTTATTCCCTAAAAAACATTTGTTTTTTAAGAGCATTGTGCAATAATTGTATGATTGCGTGTAAACTGCAGTTTTAATAAATGCCACAAGTATGACTTATGAGGTGAAGATAGATGGAACGGTTGCAAAAAGTTATTGCTCATGCAGGAATTGCATCGAGAAGAAAAGCGGAAGAACTGATTTTGGATGGAAGAGTGAAAGTGAACGGAAAAACGGTAAAAGAACTTGGAATTAAGGTAGGCCCTAATGATAAAGTAGAAGTTAATGAGGTGCCTCTTGAAAAAGAAGCTCCGGTTTACTTCCTGCTGTATAAGCCACGGGGTGTCATTTCTGCAGTAGCGGATGATAAAAATAGAAAAGTGGTCACAGAATTCTTTCCGGGAGTTCAGGAAAGAATCTACCCGATCGGAAGACTTGACTATGATACATCAGGCCTGCTGCTTCTGACAAACGACGGGGAATTCGCCAATATCCTGACACATCCAAAACACGAGGTGGACAAGGTATATGTAGCAAAGGTGAAAGGAATTCCTCTAAGGGAAAGCCTGAAAAAATTGGACAGGGGAATCATGCTTGAAGATGGCAAAACGGCTCCTGCCCGCACCAAAGTCCTTTCGGTGGATAAGAAGAAACAGACTTCAATCATCGAAATCACCATTCATGAAGGAAGAAACCGGCAGGTCCGGAGAATGTTTGAAGCGATCGGCCATCCTGTAACAAAGCTGAAAAGGGAAAGATTTGGCTTTTTGACCCTGCAGGGCCTTTCAGCAGGTGAAGCACGGGAGCTTACCCATCATGAAGTGAAGCAGCTTAGAGCGCTTGCCTTGAACGAATCAAAGAGATAAAAGGAAACAGTAAGCGATGTTTTTTACATAAGAATCTTTCAATACAAATGGGATATATATTTTACGCCTTTTACCAAAGATTCTTGTAAAAGCATCGCTTTAATATTTCGGTAAAACGTTTACATTTTGTATCTCATCAATCCTGTTCTTTTTGTCACATAATTTTCAATAATTAAAATATTGGGGAATATATGTAAAATGTTATAATGAAGTAGCAATCAGGAAACAAACAGGGGGTAGTGCGGTGGATAAGAAAAAGCGGAGATTGATACTGAGAACAGCAATCCTCCTTGTGCTCGGCGGAGCTTTGGCATTTACGCTTTATGCGAATTTAACAAAAGATAAAAATGATTCTGTCCAAGTTGGCTCAAAAGCTCCCGATTTTGTGCTGAAGGATATGAAAGGCCAAAAACATAAGCTGTCAGACTATAAAGGGCAAGGCGTGTTCCTGAACTTCTGGGGAACGTACTGCAAGCCTTGTGAACATGAAATGCCATACATAGATAGCCAATATAAAGAATTTAAGAATAAAGGAGTCCAAGTGCTTGCTGTAAATGTCAGTGAATCGCATTATGCGGTCCAGGATTTTATAGACCGCCATCAGCTTACCTTCCCGGTGGTTATTGATAAAGGCGGGGAAGTTCAGGCAGCATATGGTATTGACCCTTTGCCTATCACTTTTCTCATAGATAAGAATGGAAGGGTGATAGATAAGTTTACCGGAAGTTTAACAGAGGCTAACATACAGCAATTCATGGATAGAATCAAGCCTTAACATGGGAGAGATTTCAAAATGGCAGATGTGATATGCGAGTGCGGGCATAAAAATCCCGAAGGAACCATTCTCTGCGAATCCTGCGGAAGGCTGCTGGACGAAAAGCAATCGGGCGAAAAACTCGCCGATATGCGTTATGAAGGCAGTGCCAGGCGCTCACAAACCTATAATAAGACAATCATTGATAAGATTTGGAACTTTTTTTCTTCGGTAAAGGTGGGAGTCACACTTATCATCATTATCCTTGTCGCATCCGCGGCGGGCACCATTTTGCCTCAGGAAATGTACATACCGACTAATGTGGATCCGATGGATTATTATCATGACGAATACGGCTGGTTTGGCAAACTGTATGTTCAGCTGGGCTTTAACAATTTATACAGCTCCTGGTGGTATATGATTTTAATAGGTTCCCTCGGCATATCTCTATTAATTGCCAGCATAGACCGGTTTTTTCCGCTATACCGCTCGCTGAAGCTCCAAAAGGTTACCAGACATGAGGGTTTCCTGAAAAGGCAGAGAATCTTTGGAACGACGGATTGTGCCGGTCTCGAGTTAAACATAGAGGAAGCGAAAGGAAAACTTAAGAAAAGGCATTACCGTGTCCGGGAGGAAAACGGGAACCTGCTGGCTGAAAAAGGCCGTTTTGCACGCTGGGGACCCTATATTAACCATATTGGTTTGATCGTTTTCCTTATTGGGGCCATGCTCCGGTCAGTACCTGGCATGTATGTAGATAAAGTGCTGTGGCTGAGAGAAGGAGAGACAAAGGAAGTTCCTGGGACAAATGGCCAGTATTTTCTCCATAACAAGAAATTCACACTCGAAACCTATGATAAAAATAATAAAGAAGATAAGGAATTCAAGGAAGCCATTGACGAAAAAGGCACCATTGCAAAAAACTATCAATCTGACGTCATCCTTTATAAAAAGGATGGAAGCTCCCTTCCCGGCGAAGAAGCAAAATTGAAAAAGATAAAGGATTACAGCATTAAGGTCAATTATCCGCTGACATATGATCATTTTTCCTATTATCAGGTGGATTACAAGCTTGGCGAACTGAACAAAATGTCGTTTAAGCTGATTGATAAACAAACGTTGCAATCTTTTGGTTCCATTACGATAGATTTATATAATCCTAAGAAAAACTATCAGCTTTCAAAGGGCTATTCCGTACAGCTTATGAGCTACTTTCCTGATTTTGAATTTGATAATGACAAACCTGCAACCAAATCAAGGATTCCAAACAACCCGGCTTTTATTTTTAAAATGTTCACACCTGATAAGCCAAAGGGTGAGGTCAGTTTTGCAGCTATCAAACAAACCATGGAGCCATTGGGGGAAAATAAATATAAAATGGCTTTTGCCGGTATTGAAACCAAGAATGTCACAGCCCTGACAATCAGGAAGGATTTGACGCTCGGGATTATATTTGCAGGCGGCATCATTTTCATGATAGGTGTCGTTCAGGGTGCATACTGGAATCACAGGCGCATCTGGATCATCAGAAAAGACGGTAAAATCCTGCTGGCTGGCCACACAAACAAAAACTGGCATGGACTGAAGCGTGATATCAGTACGATTATCGAAGGAACCGGAATACAGGAACCGGAAGATCAACTTCAAGAAGAGAAATCTTCAAAATAGGGGGATTCATATTGGCTGAATTAAGCAGCAATTTATTGTTTACAGCTTTTATCTTGTACTTAGTGGCTACCTTTTTCTTTGGGGGGGCAATCAAAGATAAAAAAGGCGGAATGGAAAAAAAGCAAAATAAGTGGGCGATTTTTGGCATCACTCTTTCTGCAATTGGCCTTGCAGCACAGCTTGGCTATTTCGTAACACGCTGGATTGTGAGCGGACATGCACCGGTTAGCAATCTCTTCGAATTCACAACATTTTTCGGAATGATGCTGGTTTGTGCATTCATGGTGATTTACAGCATTTATAAGACACCTGCCCTTGGGGTGATAACTTTGCCAATCGCCCTCATCATCATTGCTTATGCAAGCATGTTTCCAAGGGAAATTGCGCCCCTTATCCCTTCACTTAAAAGCTATTGGCTTTATATTCATGTGACAACAGCGGCAACGGGTGAAGCAGTGCTGGCTATCAGTTTTGCTGCAGGTCTTATTTACCTGCTGAAGTCTATTGATCAGTCCAAACGGAGCAAAAGCACTTTTTGGCTGGAAGCATCACTTTTCATCTTGATTACAGCTCTGGGATTTGTGGCAGCTTCTTCAGCTTTCTCGCTGATGGATTATAAAGCCGATTTTACCTGGACAGACAAGCATGACAAACAGCAGCAGCTTACTTATACGATGCCTGCTATTTTCGGTCCGCATGAAGGGAAATTGCAGACTGCCGGAAAAATGGAACCGCTAATTGAAGTGCCGGCCATTATTAATGCGAAGAAACTGACTACAGTGGTATGGTCGCTTGCTGGAGGAATCATTCTTTATGCTATTATCCGGCTGATTTTAAGAAAAAGGATTTCAGCCGCCATTCAGCCGGCTGTAAAAAATATCAATTTGGATCTGCTCGACGAAATCGGCTACCGCTCTGTTATGATCGGCTTCCCGATTTTCACTTTGGGGGCACTGATATTCGCTATGATATGGGCCCAGGCAGCCTGGTCCAAGTTCTGGGGATGGGATCCAAAAGAGGTATGGGCATTAATCACCTGGCTCTTTTATGCAGCATTTTTGCATCTCCGGCTTTCGAAGGGGTGGCAGGGAGAGAAATCCGCCTGGCTTGCCATGATCGGCTTTTTAATTATCATGTTCAATTTAATTGCTGTTAATCTGGTTATCGCCGGCCTGCATTCATACGCATAAAAACATTTAAGGACGGATTTCACCGGGCGCAAAATTCTTTTTGTGTCCGGTACAGATCTGTTCTTTTTAATTGGCACTTTTCTTGTTTTTTAATGTGTTCTTTGAGGCGATCCCATTGTTAAGCCAGCTTGATAGACAGAGCTTTTGCAAAAGGACCGTATTATACAAGAATTCCGCAGCAGGAAGCATGTGTTTCGCTTTTATGATGTTTTTAGATATAATATGACCGAGGCCTTATCTTACATAATGTCGTGTATTTTCACAAATAGATTCATTTGCAAGATGAATCAGCTTTTATGCCGGAGCTTTTAAAAACCATAAATGAATTGTATTTTGCTGATTGAAGACTTCAGGAGATTGGTGCTGAAGTCGAAACCCCGCGGGAATGAGCTATGAGAGGCTCCCTCCAAGGGCATGCAAGTTTAACAAAGCCTTTAGCAAAAGGTACCCTGTACTAAAAAATGAAAGGGGAGGAAAATCTGTCATGGATCAAACACTGAAAATATTGGTGGTAGATGATGAAGAAAGAATCCGCCGTTTACTCAGAATGTATTTAGAAAGAGAAGATTATATCATTGATGAAGCGGAAAATGGCGATATTGCCCTTGTAAAAGCACTGGAAAATGAATATGATGTCATTCTTCTAGACATTATGATGCCCGGCAAGGATGGAATTGAGGTGTGCAGGGAGCTTCGGGAGAAGAAATCCACCCCAATTATTATGCTGACTGCAAAGGGAGAAGAAATAAATCGTGTGCAAGGCTTTGAAGCAGGCACAGATGATTATATCGTCAAGCCTTTCAGCCCGCGCGAAGTGGTGCTGAGGGTGAAGGCGCTTTTGCGCAGATCCTCCCATGCAAGCTTTATCCAGCCTGAAATTGCTTCACACGATGTGATTGTTTTTCCTCACTTGAATATCGATAATGATGCACACAGGGTGACTGCGGACGGCAAGGAAGTCTCACTTACACCGAAGGAATATGAACTGCTTTACTTTCTGGCAAAGTCCCCGGATAAAGTGTTTGACCGGGAACAGCTATTAAAAGAAGTCTGGCATTATGAATTTTTTGGAGATCTTCGGACGGTAGATACACATGTTAAGCGGCTTCGTGAAAAACTGAACCGGATCTCCGAAAATGCTGCACGGATGATTGTTACGGTTTGGGGTGTCGGCTATAAATTTGAGGTGACAGCTGACTGATGTTCTGGCGGAGTGTTGTTGGAAAGCTGTGGATAACGATTTTGCTGCTGGTTTCACTTGTACTGAGTATTCTTACCGTGCTGCTCATGCAGTTTTTTGAAAATTTCCAGATAGACCAGGTGGAAAATGATTTAACGAAATCAGCGGAACGAATTGTGAAGGTCATCCATGATAATCCGGATACCGATCAGGTTTTGCAGATTGCTTCTGATATGGTCGGCAAGGAAACAAAAATGCTTGTATTGAATAACAAAGAAGTCATTTTCAGCACATTTGAACATAAAAATGCAGCAGATTTACCTAGTATCCTTAAAAATGATAATGAATTGGAAAATGTTTTTAAAAAAAGAATGACAGTTAAGAAAGAGATGTTATTTCCTTCTGATATTCCGGGCAGCCAGGGAATTTCTGCTATTGTAATCGGAGTGCCCCTGCAGCTCGATGGAAAGAAAGAAGAAATTTTTCTGTTTCAATCACTGGAGTCCATGGAGAAAGCCATTCATTCTACGACTAAATTCATTTTGCTTGCTGCCGGGGTCGCCATCATTCTGACAACAGTGTTTGCATTTTTTCTTTCAACAAGGATTAATGCGCCGCTTAGGAAAATGCGTGAAGCTGCCCTAGAAGTCGCCCGGGGAAAGTTCGACACTAAGGTCCCGATTGTCACTCAGGATGAAATTGGGGAGCTTGCGGCTGCATTTAACCAGATGGGAAACCAGTTAAGCTTTAATATTAACGAACTCAGCCAGGAGAAGGAACATTTAGCCAGCATTTTAAGCAGTATGGCAGATGGTGTTATTACCTTTGATAAAGATGGTGCTATCCTCGAAACCAATCCGCCTGCAGAGCGTTTTCTTCATAGCTGGTATTTTGAAAAAGGATTTAACCGTGAACCGGATGATGGTGTTCCGGCTGTCTTGATGAATCTTTTTAACGCATCAGAAGAAAAGGATAAAGAACAGATTGGTGAAATCACGCTGCAGGGGCATGATTGGGTTTTGATTGTCAGTCCTTTATACGGATCAAACAGCATCCGGGGGGCCGTCGCTATCATTCGTGATATGACAGATGAGAGAAAAATGGATAAGCTGCGCGATGATTTTATCGCAAATGTTTCACATGAACTCAGAACCCCCATCTCGATGGTGCAGGGATATAGTGAAGCGATTATTGATGATATTGCCGGCAGCAAGGAAGAAAATATGGAAATGGCCAAGGTCATTTATGATGAATCCCTCAGAATGGGCCGGCTGGTGAATGATCTTCTCGATCTTGCCAGAATGGAATCAGGACATATTGTTTTAAATTATGAAGAAGTAGAGCTGGATGTTTATCTGGGGAGGATTGCCGCTAAATTTTCCGGACTTGCAAAAGAAAAGGACATTATCATCCAGACGGATATGCAGGACCAAGATGCCAGATGGGATTTCGATCCTGACCGGATTGAACAGGTTCTGACAAATCTGATTGACAATGCCATCCGCCATACTCCAGTTGGCGGCGAAGTTAAAGTTCTTCAGCGGATCGATGAAAGAAGAGGCTTGATCATTGATGTGAAAGATACAGGATCCGGGATTCCTGAAGGAGATTTGGCCTTTGTGTTTGAGCGATTTTATAAGGCCGACAAATCTCGGACACGAGGACAATCAGGTACAGGGCTGGGTCTTGCTATTGCAAAAAATATCATTGATGCTCATGAAGGCATGATTACAGTCAATAGCTTGCTTGGAAAAGGAACGACATTTACCTTTATATTGCCTCGGAAAATGAAAGAAAATGAAAAATAGGATAAAAGCGTGGCGGATAATCTTGTTTCATAAGAAACGCGGACGCTGCAAAAAAAGGAAGATATTTCTCGGAATATCTTCCTTTTTTTGGGTTATGGGACTATGATGAAGGTATGACTTATTGATAGCAATATGACAATATTTTAACGGAGGAGGGAAAAGATGGACTCCGTTTTCCATGAGCTATATCAAAACTACCATAAAGAACTTTATCAATTCTTATATTATATGACAGGAAACAGAGAAACAGCAGAAGATATCGTCCAGGAAGTCTATATCAGGGTGCTGAAGTCATATGAGCAATTTCAGGGGAAAAGCAGTGAAAAGACCTGGCTTTATTCCATTGCCAGAAATGCAGCAATTGATCATTTCCGAAAGCAAAAAGGCTTTAAGGAAAGGCTTTTCCATAATTTCGATTGGAATAAGCAGACGGTAAAGGACACAGCACCCCTGCCGGAGGAAATAGCACTGCAAAAAGAAGATATTCAGCAAATTTATAAAAGCCTCGACCGCTGCACGATGGACCAAAAATCTGTCCTGGTGCTGCGCTTTGTACAGGGGCTTTCGACGGCTGAAGCGGCAGAGGTGCTGAACTGGAGCTTAAGCAAGGTGAAAACAACACAGCACAGAGCTTTGAAGGCCGTTAAAAAAATGATGGAGGAGTATATAGGAGAGGAGGGGGAGCAAAATGAAAAAATCCCGATGGAGCGATGATGAAATAAAAAAACTGCTTCATCAAATGCCTGAAATCAGTGATAAACGCAACCAAGTAGAAATCTATCAGTCTCTTTTTTCTCTAAAATTATTTAAAAGAAAGAGAAGCTGGATTCCTGCCGTTACAGCAGCTTTTTCTTTGGTTATTATTTTGCTGCTTTCCGTTTCATTTTTTTATGAAAGAAATCATCTTTCCAGCCAAATCTATATGAAACAGGCAAACAGCACACGTGCAGATAAACAGATTGACAGGAGCAATCTTGCAGCTGATGATTCTGTCAATCAAAAGACGGCTTCTGAAAAAATGGTTTCCGGAAAACTGCAGGGAGCTGGCGGCGAGAATCCGGCTGGGAAATCAGAAGCTGCCATGCTGTCAAAAAACAGGGTTATTACAATAGGGGTACCGGACCGGCAATTTAATTTAATTATTCCAGTTTCATTAGAAGTGAAACAATTTCCAGAAAGCAAAAGGCTGGATGTGCTGAAAAAAAATATGGATGGCCTCAAAGGTAAAGTCTTGGGGTTAGGGGATTATTATCCTCTTCAGCTGACTTTTGCTAAAAATCCCGGTGAATCCAGTATAAATATAGACATCCCGGCAAAAAGCCGTGCCATTAGAGATGATCAGCTTTTTTTGAGAACGATCCGCCAAACAATGAAGTATCAGCATGTTGTCAAATTCACGCTATCGGAAAATGGGAAAGCGGGAGCAAGCTTCCCGGAAACCGGGTGGATTAGAGAAGAAAAGCTTCAGGCAAGCTCCAGGCAGTCATACCTTATTTATCAGGCCGATACGAAATCTCCATCCTATATCGTGCCGTACATGGAATATAGCTATATTGGAGATGCGCTTGCATCGGCCAAAAAAAATCCAGGCATAGAGGGAGTAAAGCCTTCGATTCCGAGGGCACTTAAATGGACGAAAATCCTGGAAAACAAAAAAGAAAAAAAAGTAACGATTTTTCTTTCTTCTGATTCCGAGCTGAAAGATACAAAAGCAGGTTCACAAACCGTAGAAGCAATTTTATTTACAGCAAAGGATTTCGGCTATGAATGGGTTAATTTTAAAAATCCGCCTCTTGCAAAAATCGGCAATTTCCAATTAAACAGAGCTATAAGAGTGCCCCAAGCTCCAAATGTCATTTCATCAATCAAAAACCAATAATAGCCAAATTCAGAACTGAAAACATTCCTCTAAGACCGTTCTATATTGAACACTTTTCACATACCATAAAAAAGTATAAACGGCTTAGGGGGTATCTGATGCTTGATTATGGAAAAAGGCTGCTGATTGCAGTCATTATTGGACTATGCGTTGGGTTATTAATTATTGGCGGAAAAAGCGGACATGCTCAAGAAAAAAGGGAGCAGGCATTTTCCGGGAGCAACTGGAGCCGGTCAGTATGCATGCATGATTCCTGGAGCTGATAAATGACACACCGGGAAGCAGAGATTTTTTTCTGTAAATGCATGGGAAAAAGGAGAATGAGATGCATTCTCCTTTTTTGAATTTGTTTACATGCATGTTTTTGTACAATTACTAAGAGGACTGCCAAGCACCCTCCTCACACGGGCTGCGGCCAGATTTCGCCTCTGGCGCCCATCCTCAGAAGCAAATCATCCCCAATAGTACAGAATGCAGTCATATACTTTAACAAAGCCAATACTTTAATTGAAAGTCACAGTGTGATTCTGGACATGAATGTGATATCATCCAAGTCACCCAGTTTGCCGGAAGCTTCTTCGTTAAGGCGTTTATCGAAGGATAATACCATAATGGCTTCTCCGCCCGCTTCTTTTCGGCCTACCTGCATAGTGGCAATATTCACATCATGGTCTCCGAGTATTTTTCCCACTCTTCCAATAACACCGGGGCGGTCTCTATGCTGAATATAAAGAAAATTCCCCTCGGGATGGAAATCAATGTTAAAGCCGTTTAAGGTGACAATTCTTGAATGATAACCCTCTATGTGCGTACCGCTAATGCCCAGCAGCCCTGTATCTCCTTTTGCAGTGACGGTAATGAGATTTGAGTAACCGGAAGTTTCAGCCGCAATCTTCTCCCCGATAGTCACTCCCCGTTCTTTTGCCACTAAAAGGGCATTCACCTCATTGACGGGAATATCTAAACGGTGTTTGAAAAAGCCGGATATTAAGCTTTTTGTCAATATTGAGTGATCAAAATCAAGGTCGCTTCCTGCGTAGGTAACCGATATCTCGTGAATTCCTTCCTTCATGCATTGTGAAACGATAGAGCCCATTTGCTTTACAAGCTGATAATACGGCTGTACTTTTTCGAATAATTCCTTTGATATAGCAGGAAGATTTATTGAATTGGAAACAGGATTTCCATTTAAAAACAGCAGTACCTCCTGAGCGACCTGTGTTGCCACATTGAGCTGAGCTTCTTTAGTTGAAGCACCGAGATGCGGAGTAGCGATGACAGAATCCAGCGTTAGCAGCTTATGACCAAGAGGAGGCTCTATAGCAAATACATCTATGGCAGCACCGGCAATGTGGCCTTCCTGTATCAGGGTATACAAATCATCTTCATTAATAATGCCGCCGCGTGCGCAATTCAGAAGATATACACCTTTTTTGCATGTGCTGAGATTTTCTTTGTTTAATAGATTCCTAGTATCTTTTGTCAATGGAGTATGGACGGTAATGATATCGGCTGTTTTCAGCAGCTCCTCAAGAGATAAAGAGAGGACGCCCATCTTTTTAGCGCGTTCCGCTGTCAAAAAGGGGTCATAAACCGCTGGTGTCATGCCAAACACTTTGGCTCTTTTGGCAATTTCACTGCCAATTCGCCCCATGCCCACGATTCCCAGTGTTTTTCCGTATAGTTCAGTGCCAGTGAAGGATGAGCGTTTCCATTCTCCATTCTTAAGGGAAGAATGAGCCTGTGGAATGTGGCGCATTAATGAAGCCATCATGGCAAAAGTATGCTCAGCAGTGGACATGGTATTTCCGTCTGGTGCATTTACAACAACGATGCCGCGCTTAGTAGCTGCCGGGACGTCGATATTATCAATGCCTACACCTGCACGTGCAATGATTTTTAAATTCGGCATACGATCCATTAATTCTTCTGTGACGGTTGTCGCGCTCCTGACCAGAATCGCATCAACCTGATCAAGCTCTTCTTCTGCTTCTGTTACTGTTTTGTTTATGAGAAGGATGTCCGGCGCCTCAAGAAGAGGGCCTAGTCCTTCGGGCTTAATAGCATCTGCAATTAAAATATGATACACCATGTACACCTGCCTATAAGAATTTTCTGTCAATTTTACAGAAGGTTTTACAAACTGTCAATTTAGTAAATACAAATGTAAACGCTTAACGGAATTATTATGCTGGAAAGATAATTTCGGCAGGGCCTCAGAAAGGCTGTCAGCAGAAGAAATTCTGCTTCCAAAGGGGAGCTGATGAAAAAAAGAAAATATATTTTTTAAATAAAGTTATGTTAAAGCTTTATGCTGATACTAATTACTGACTGAAGGGGGATTGCGGGGAATGTTTGGGGCTGCCATACTTCCCGCCTGAACGTAAGCCAGCAAGCCGAATCTCAGGGGCACTTTATAGAATATAATCAAATGACTTTTCAAGAAAAAGAAAATCGTATATAATCTAAAAGTGTAAGATAATTTTATAGGTCTATCTTCGGGGCGGGGTGAGATTCCCCACCGGCGGTGATGAAGGATTAACCTTCTAAGCCCGCGAGCCTTAGGGCAGGATTTGGTGAGATTCCAAAGCCGACAGTATAGTCTGGATGGGAGAAGATGGAGGTTCCGGCAACGTTCAAAACAGCATGTCTGCTGAACGTTTGTTTGCTGATGCCGCTATTTATCCCTTTAATTTCAATGTGAATTAAAGGGTTTTTTATTGGAATCTGCAGGCAAAAAAGGAACCAATCCTCTTTTTCGTGGGGTAGACACAAAAAAGAAGGAGAGAGAACTATGAAAGAAAGTAAAGTTAAAAAAATGGTCACAGTGGCGATGCTCGGGAGTCTGGCATATCTTTTGATGCTGCTGAATTTTCCGTTTCCCGGTTTGCCTCCATATCTGAAAATCGATTTCAGTGATCTTCCAGCTTTGGTTGCTGCCTTGATTTTTGGGCCATTGGCCGGCATTCTGGTTGAATTCATTAAAAACCTGCTGGATTTTGTCGTGATTGGAAGCCCTACAGGTGTCCCTGTTGGACATATTGCAAATTTTGTAGCAGGAGTTGTTTTTGTTCTTCCTGCATATTATATCTATAAAAAAGCGAGCTCTAAAAAAGGAATGACATTAGGGCTTGCCGGGGGAGCTGTTTCGATGGCGATCCTGATGAGCCTGCTGAATTATTTTGTCTTTCTTCCGGCGTATACGATGTTCATGGGATGGGCGGCAATGTCTGGCGAACAAACAAGACAGCTTGTAACGACAGCGATCCTTCCGTTCAATATGATTAAGGGTGTATTAATGGGGATTGTATTTATGCTGCTGTTCACACGCCTTCACCCCTGGATCAATAAACAGGCACGCTATAAAAATGCTTAAATTTTGCAGGAAAAGCCGAAAGCATAACAAGCTTTCGGCTTTTGTATGCAGTAAGAATTTTTCCTCAGAGCTCATTGGGAACATAAATGGATAACCTTAAAAAGGCTGCCGGATTTGTTGGCAGCCTTTAGACTTATCGGTATTTTTTTGTCTCTGTCCTAATATCCCTAAAGCATAATGTTTTAGGCTGTTTTCGTAAACTTTGCAGCTACCTGAACCAGTGGCTGTTTTCCTCTCCAGGATGCTTCGCTTTCCGCGGGGCGTGCGCTGAGCCTCCTCAACTTGCGTCTGCGGGCTCTCACCTGACACGCTGATCCCGCAGGACTC
Source organism: Bacillus sp. MUM 13 (assembly GCF_001866725.1). Classification (NCBI taxonomy): domain Bacteria; kingdom Bacillati; phylum Bacillota; class Bacilli; order Caryophanales; family Bacillaceae; genus Bacillus; species Bacillus sp. MUM 13. The sequence goes on along the minus strand of NZ_MLYQ01000015.1, from coordinate 11,641 downwards.
TCCGCACCTTCCGCTCCAATCAACCTGCTATAACAATCGATTTGCCTCGAGAACTTTTTAGGAAGCAACAATCTTTGGGAAAAGAGTTCTGCATAAATATAGGCCCGGAATCCCGGGCCTGCTTTAATCACAGTGTTTCTTTGAATATTTGTAAAAACAATTGATTTCTTTTCTCCTGTTCTTCTTTGGAGGAGAGGTCATACTTTTTCAATAAATGAAATACTTCATTTAGCTGTTCCTGGCGAGATTCCATTGCAGTAAACTGCTTAAGCCCGTTTAAAACATCTTCTGGCAAAAATTTTCGCTGCTGTTCAATTTTTAGTTTTATATCCGCTTCACTATGATTCAATTTGCATTCGCTCATTTTAATTTCCCTCCATACCAATTTTCCTTCGATACTGAATAAGATTAGACCAAAAATGATAAAAATGAAACTTATCTGCATTTGTTTCGTATTAATAAATAGTACTGTTAAAGCTCTATGCTAAGCAGAGCTTAATAGATATAATTCTTTTTCGAGGTGAATTCATGTATACACAGACTGCCCCTAATTATATGCCATCCGTGCTTCGCTCTTTTGCTTTATCACTGGCCGTTTCCGTTATTGGAATGGCAGCGGGGATGTATATTCCGCAGGCGCTGTTTCTCCCTCTTGCCCTTCTTGAAGCGGCCATGCTGATCGGCGCCTTTATCATGAGGAAGAAACAATCCATAGGATATACTTTCCTTTATCTGTTCACTTTTATCTCTGGCATTACAACCTATCCGATCATTGCCCACTATATTGCCGAATCTGGAGCTAATGTGGTATTAATGGCCGGAGTTACTGCTACTGCAGTTTTTGGCGGGTTGGCACTTTATGCATCAGCCACTAAACGTGACCTTTCTTTTCTCGGCGGATTTTTGTTTGCTGCCCTTCTTGCTTTAGTGGTACTGGGCATTTTTAATATTTTTTCCCCGCTTAGCTCAATGGCCATGCTGATTTATTCTTTTATTGGAATATTAGTATTCAGCGGTTATGTTTTATTTGATATCAACAGAATGAAACACTACGGAGTAAGTGCCGAAGAAGTGCCGCTGATGGCTTTGAATCTGTATCTGGATTTCATCAACCTTTTCATAAATATCCTTCGTTTCTTTGGGATCCTCTCAAACGACGATTAAGGGACAGTTTGAAGAGTAACATTAAACAGGAAAAAAACACAAAAAAACCAGCTTTCCCAGAAGCTGGTTTTTTTGTGTTTACCAAGGCAGGTCAACGCCAAACGTGCTTGCAATATCCTGGGTATCTTTTCTTCTGTTTTTTCGCAGTTCAGCTCGCGATTTGGCTGTCTGATAGAGGCTTTTCTCCATTTCTGTCTGCGGAACAACTTTAGGCACAGGCTGCGGCTTGCCGTCTTTGTCAATTGCAACGAATGTTAAAAACGACATTGCACAAAGGTTCCGTTCTCCAGAAAGCAGATCTTCAGCCACAACCTTTACAACAATTTCCATAGAAGACCTTCCGGTGTAAGTGACAAAAGATTCAAGACAAACGGCATTTCCTTCAAGAATAGGGTGCATAAAATCCACGGAGTCTGTAGATGCAGTAACCACAGAATTCCTGGCATGGCGCATTGCAGAAATTGCCGCCACATCATCTATGTAAGCCATTAATTTGCCTCCGAACATTGTCCCGATGTTATTCGTATCGGGGGGAAGCACCATACTGGTTTTAATCACCAGTGAATCACGGCAATACTTGATTTCTTCCATATTTTCAATCTCCTTTTTCAACGTAAGTTTTTCTCTATTTACATTATACTAAAGTAATTTACCTATGCCAAATAAAGGCTAATATAACTCTAATTTTACCTTATTGGAAAAAAATATTTAAAAATCATTTTCTTAGTATATTTTATGAACTCTTATTTTTCGCTCCAAATAATCACCTGGCAATATTACAAATGCTATGAAACGAGGGAGGATTCCCGCTCCAAAATGCACCCTTTCCACGTGGCGGGCGGAGAGCCCGCAGGAGTCTTCCACCTTACACTCCAGAACTACAATTCTGAAGAGAATAGCCTATAATAAACACTTTATTAGATTCTTGATTTGGTTTCTTCTATTTGCTGAAGGTGCCGCTTTTCGTGCAGGCCCACAAATGGAACCCATTGCTTTAAGCTTAAGTCTCCAAAAAGCGGGTGCCTGAATGATTTTTGGTTCAAATCTTCTTCACTGGCGGTTCCTGTTACTTTAATAAAATCCATTCTTGATTGTTCAAGCTTCTTTTTCATTTCATCCAGAGAAATATAGGAATCCCCAGGAATGACAAAAGGAGGAGCATCAACCTTTGTTGAACGGTCTGTTGTCATTTCTATCGGTTTAGGGGAAACTTCCTTTTTCTCATTGCCTGCAAGTGAAACTGAAAACGACTTGGTTATAGACCGTTCCATCAAGTATAAATGCTCAAGAATCTGCATAATGCTCCATCCTCCGCCTTCTGGCACTGCATTCAATTTTGACTGCGGTAAATTTTCAACACTTTCCAAAACGGATTTTCTGATAGCATCATTTTCATTCATTTATATCTCCTCCATTTGCCTCTTTTTTTACATACAAAGCTTTCCAACTCTATAAAACTGACATGCTATAGCGGTTTGCTCAGCAAAATATTTCCCTTAGGCGTCTGGCTTTTTTCATCAGGTTCAAGCGTGATGGCAATGGTATCCCACTTATGGCTGCGGAATGAATCCAGCTTAAATACGACTCCTCCTTCACCAGAATCGTTTGGCACAAAGGAACCGGCACGATATGGCTTTCCTTTCTCCAAAAGCCAAACCTGATAAACTTCTTTTCCTTTCATTTTATCCAGCTTATCAGCATGCACCACCAATTCTAAACTGGTATCATTTTTGATCATAAGTGCCTTTGCATTTGACTGAATGTGATCTGATGCCTTTAAACTCACAGCTTTTTCAACTTTATCAATGGCATTTACCTGTTCTGTTGCAGTGTTTTTCTGACTGCCGCTGTTCACAACAGCATAGACATTCCCAAGAAGAGATAAAAACAGGGCTGCCGCAAGCATTGGCTTTAACCAATTATTTTCACGTGCAGCTTTTTTCGCGGGCTCTGCCGCTGGTTCCTCAGTAAATACATTCCCCAGAATACGTTCCTTCATGCCAATTGGCGGTTCGATCGGCTCAGATGCAAATGGCAGGTCTTGCATAAGTCTTTGCCACTCGTCTAATTCATTACGGCATTCTTCACATCCTGTAAGATGCTTTTCAAATCTTTTTTTATCCATATCACTCAGTTGGCCATTCATATAATCCAAAATTGGTTCACAAGTCTTTTTTTCCAAGGTATTCCCCTCCTTTATATCCAAATGCATGTAAATGTTTTTTTAGGTGTGCAAGCGCAAGACGGATCCTTCCTTTTACCGTACCGAGCGGCAAATTACAGGAATCTGCAATCTTCTGCTGTGATAATCCTTTAAAATAAAACAGTTCCACCATTTTCTGCTGCTCTTCCCCAAGCTCTGATATTGCTTTCCTGAGAATGCTTCCGTTTTCTCTCCACTCCGCTAGATCTTCAACACTCGGATTATCACTTGGAATGGTATCCTGATTTTCAAGTACTGCTGATTCCTTCTTTTTTCTTAGCTGATCAATGCAAGTATTTCGGGTCACCGTCAGCAGCCAGCTTGAAAACTTCCCTTTTCCTTCATCGTAATATCCTTTTCCGGCCCATAACTTAATAAATACCTCTTGGACAATTTCTTCAGATAACTCACTTTGTCCTGTCATTTTGTATGTAAAGGAAAACAGGAGTTTGGCGTATCGGTCATAAATAGCTTCTAAAGCCTTCTTATCGCCGAGCTTCATTTTTTGATATAGCTGTGCTTCAACATCACTCATATATATCTCCTTTTTCTTTATTCATCCCACCTGATTATAACAGTTTTCGTATAACTGTCTTTTGTAATAGTTTTACAGATAGCCTATCAAAATTTGACTTCAGCCAATATAACGATTTAAATTGAATTTCAGATGCATATAAATAGAAATTCACTTAAAATTGTTTACCGAATAAGGAGGGAACAAGTTGGCAAGCCATATTCCTTTTAGCCATAGCGGCCGCAGTGCAGCGAGTGCAGCTCCTTCTAAAGGAAGCATTTGGAGCATGCTCAAGCAAATGTTTCGGAGGGTGCAGTCCAAATGGATTTATTTAATCGGCATTGCTCTTAGCATGCTTTCTATATCATGCCTGGAGTTTGTCATTCCGCAAATGACTCAGTACACGATCGACAAACTTATTCCAGGCAAGCAATTTCACCAATTGATCATTATAGCGCTATCTATACTTGGCGCAGCCATATTTCTCGGTATCTTGAACTACTTTAACACCTATATGGTATCTGTAATTGGCCAGCATGCCATTTTAGATCTTCGCAACAATATGTACAGCCATATACAAACACTTGATATGAAATTTTTTGATAAAAACAGAACCGGTGACATTATGTCCCGCGTCACAAACGACGTTAATATTCTTCAGCAGCTGATATCATCAAGCATGCTTGCGGTATTCACTGATATTGTTACATTCTTCGCCATTGCCGTTTATATGCTTTTTATAAACTGGAAGCTTACGGTTGTTTTATTGCTGACATTTCCGTTCATGATATATTTCACCCGTTCATTTGGAAAGAAAATCAGAAGGTCTTTTCGGACTGTGCAGGATTCGGTTGCAGATGTCAGCAATCAGCTGCAGGATTCCATATCCGGAATGAGGCTGATTCAATCCTTTACAAACGAAGAACATGAGTCAGCGCGCTTTGGAGAAAAAAACAAAGAAAACATGTCAGCAAATCTTAAGTCAGTTCGTCTAAGGGCTTTGCTTGGCCCTATCATCGACTTATTTAATAATATCGGACTGATTGCCGTCATTGTAATTGGGGCATGGCAGGTGATGACCGGCCATTTTACTATAGGGTCCATTGTGGCTTTTATGGCCTATTTAAGGCTGCTTCAAAGCCCGGTGCGTAATTTCAGCCGAGTGATAAGCACTGTTCAGCAATCCGCTGCGGCATATGAAAGAATTACAGAGATACTTGAAACCAAACCTGTCATTTTTGATAAAAAACAGGCAATAGAACTTCCGCCGCTTAAAGAAGGCATCGAGTTCAAAAATGTGCATTTTTCTTATGAGGAGAATGTTCCTGTTATTAAAAACCTCAATCTTAAAATCCCAAAGGGGCAGCTCACTGCACTTGCTGGTTCCTCAGGTGCCGGAAAATCTACAATTGCCAGTTTGCTTGTAAGGTTTTATGACCCCATACAGGGATGCATTCAAATAGATGGTTATGACCTTAGAGATGTTACTTTAAAATCACTCAGGGGCCAAATAGGGATAGTCTCTCAAGATATCTTCTTATTCAATGGAACCATCAGGGATAATATCGCCTATGGAAACATTTCAGCAAGCGACCAGGAAATAATGGATGCGGCAAAGGCCGCCAATGCACATGAGTTCATTATGGCATTCCCCAAAGGCTATGATTCTCAAGTCGGGGAAAGGGGTGTGAAACTATCTGGGGGGCAAAAACAGAGAATTGCCATCAGCAGGGCTTTATTGAGAAGCCCGGAAATCATTATTTTAGATGAAGCGACCGCCTCTCTTGATACCGAGTCCGAGCATTTAATCCAGGAAGCTTTGTCACACCTTTTGATAAACCGGACAAGCATTGTAATTGCACACAGGCTATCAACGATAAAAATGGCTGACCAAATTATTGTCATTGAAGATGGGCAAGTCGCAGAGTCCGGGACTCACAGCCAATTGCTGGAAGCAGGCGGCAGATACAAAACATTGCATAATCTGCAATTTCCAAACAAGGGCATAAAAGAAAACAAAAAATAAATGCCTGTCCCATTGCAGTCACAAGGCGGCATTGCTTCAGGAGCCAGCTGCTTACACTTATTTAAACTCCAACATGCAAACAAGCACATGCTAATTGGCATGTGCTTGTTATTTATCCTAAAAACGCTGGACTTCAAGGATTTTTCTCGTTATTAACTCGTATCCCTTTTTATTCGGATGAAGAGAATCACTAAAGTATTTACTTTTTTCTATGTGTTTAAAGCAATCGTTTGTTGGTACATACTTCATTTTAGTATGTTTATTCGTTTCTGCCAAAATGGAATCGTTCCAGTCATCAATTTGCTTTTCAATTGAATGGCTGGCGGGATACGGGTTATAAAGCCCCAGCACCAATATTGGAGCCTGCTTATTTTCACTCCTCAATATGCTCAGTATTTTATGTAAATGCTGGATGTATACTGGCTTTTCTTTGCGAATATTGTTTACATGCAAAGGAGAAAGGTCCCCGCCATTGCTGTTCAGTAAATCGTTCGTCCCGATGAAAACAATCATACTTTCTGCTTCTTTTAATTTTGTCCTGATTTGTAAATCATCCAGCTGGTTTAAAACTCCATCAGTTTCCTGTCCATATATACCGTAATTCCATACATGAATATTTCCTTTTGAACTGCGGGAGTTAACCTTGTCCTCAAGCCTGCCAGCATATCCTTCTTCCTCCCTGTCTCCATATCCATATGTAAGAGAATCGCCAAATGCCATCAGCACCCGCTCGTTTTTCCCTTTATTAAAAAAATGCACCTGCCATATCAAACATAAAATTGAGAGAAGCAGAAGCCCCCAAGCCATTACTTTCATGATAATCTCCTTTTAAGTTTGTCTAGTATGCTTTCATATTCATATACCCTTTACTCAAAAAACAACACCGATTATTCACAGACCCAAAAAAACCATAACACAAGCTGTTAAATATTGACTGGCACACAAAAGGAAAACTCATGTATAGTAAAAAAGGGTAAGCGCCTGTTTAAAGATATCGAAATAAAGAAAGGCACGGGAACAATTATGACTAAATCCATTTTTTTTAAAGAAGCTGCATTAGAAGACCTTCCGGCAATTGTTGATATTTACAATTCGACCATTGCTTCCCGCATGGTTACAGCAGATACCTCACCTATAACCATTGAATCCAGGATTTCCTGGTTCCATGAGCATTCCATGAATAAAAGGCCATTGTTTTTGATTATGGCAGACCAAGAAATAGCCGGCTGGTTAAGTTTTCAATCCTTTTATGGCAGGCCTGCTTATGAAAGTACAGCTGAGCTCAGCATTTATATGGACAGCCGTTTTAGGGGGATGGGCATTGGAAGGCTTTGCCTCGAAAAAGCAATAGAAATATCTCCTCAATTAGGCATCAAAAATCTGCTTGGCTTCATTTTCGGACACAATCTGCCTAGCCTGAAGCTATTTTCTAAATTCGGGTTTGAACAGTGGGGGCATCTTCCGGGAGTTGCAGTACTTGACGATGAAGAAAGAGATTTAATAATACTCGGAAAAAAGATAACAGCACCAGCCAAAACGAACATAATGTGACGGGCTTTAGTGATTTTGAGCTAGCATTTTCTTTTTTGGCATACATATATCATTTCCTTGGTGTTCTCCGGTTAAAGGGATTTTATCCCAAGAACAATAGCTGTGAAGAATGGAGAATCTCAGCTATTTAATAAACGCACCATTTCTTTGGGAAATACCTAGCTTAAGGAAGTGCTGGCTTCTGAATCATCAGGAGACTGAACTATGGAACAAGGCAGGCTTATTTCCGCCCCAGGGTGTTCGCTTTCCGCGGGGCGGGCAGTGAGAGCAATCTCACAGCTGCTCCCTGATTTCCTGTCTCTTCTATTTAGCGGGTATTGAGGCATTAAACTTAGCTGAATAATAAAAAAGCAGCGCTGATAAGGCAAACGCGGCTTAAGTGAATTCTATCCATTTTTATTTGGTGAATATTTTTGCCGCCGCTGTTCCTATAAGCGAGGCTATCGCAACAGCAGCAAACAAAATGCTATACCCCATGACGGTCCAGCCATCTGCAGTCAAGTAAGATACTATTGCTGCGATTAAGGATAACGTTGTTAAAATCAAACCCGGCAGTGTAAAAGTTTTCTTAGATGGATATTTCTTTAATAAATAGGACGCTAAAGCTGCAATGACAATTATTAAAATAACGGTTATAATGATCAGGTTTTGAATTTCTCTCCACCCCCTCCAATGTATAATATTTTCCACACCATTTTAACGTGTAATTTTTTAAAAAATAAATCATAAAATCAGCAGTTTCCGGGCTTAAGAGACCCGCCGAAAATCTGCGTAAAGCTAATCGTCCCTTCGCTTCCATCACTGCCAAATTAAAAGGATTTAAGTGAAAGGATTCTTCATCTGATTCTACCGTATAAATGAAGCCATTTTTCTCCGACCATGAATACGCTACACATTTACGGTTTCTTTTATATATTTATCAGTTAAAAGGACTGAGTTTAGCAGGGAGTCTAATTCCTGGCTGGCTTTTATGGTTTCTTGACTTGTAAATCCCCAAACACCTGCAATCCTGATCATTTCCTGGCGTTTTTTTTCAATAAGTGCATCCACAGCTTCCATACAAATCATCCCCCTGCTTCCCTTTCATTAATTTAGGTAATTTTACCATTCTATCATAATTTCAAAATTATCCAAAATCAAGATTTTCATACAATATCACCCTCTATACAACTAAACGAATAGGAAATTAAGACTATATCAGGGTAAATAGCCCACAAAAACCAAATACACTGCTGACTTAACCCTAATTACATCCTTCTTTATAATTAGGTATTTAACTATAAAATCCTTCTTTAGGTTAATTGGGAAAAAACATACATTCGCTTATAATATATTTAAGGTATTAATGTGAAAGAGAGTGATATCATGCAAATTGGTTCTCTTATCAAATATTACCGGACGAAAGAAGGCCTTACACAAAGCGAGTTGTCAGAAGGAATTTGTTCAATACCTCATTTAAGTAAAATCGAAAACAATTCAAAAGAGGCTAATGCTGAAACCTTAGCATTGCTTTTACAGAAATTGGGCAAGAATGTGAAGGATATTGAAAAAAACGAACAAAAAATTAAACAGCTTCTTGATCAGCTGATAGAGAATATCCATTTCTACCAAACAGAAAATGCACAGGCTGATTATGATACTCTTCAAGATAACCTAGAACTGATCCCCCACACAGACTATCTCTATCTTTATGAACTGTATAAGTTCAGATATTGCCTTTTTACCTATCAAATTCAAGAAAGTGAAGATCAGAAAAAATGGCTTCAAAAACACAAAAAAAATTTTTCCCAACATGAAACATACTTATATAATTGCTACAGCGCCATATATTTAATAGTGAAAAGGAAATTATCAGAAGCTGATTCACTTTTGATGAGCCTTATTCATAATCAGCATGGAGAACTCTTTCTTAGTGCAGAGGTATATTATCATCTTGCTATGGTTAAGGGCCACCTTAATCAGCCAGGCCAGGCCATATTTTATGCGAGGAAGGCCCTTCAGCTTTACACGAATCACTTTAACCTCAGAAGAATGCTTCATACACACATGGTTTTGGGAATCAACTATACCCAGTCAGATATATACGCTGAAGCAATGGAATGCTATAAACATTTGCTGAGAAATACAGAAATACTTGGCGATAAAGAACTGGTTCCGCAGATTTATCATAACTTTGCCGATTTAAGAAAAAAAATGGGGAATCAGGAAGAAGCAATTTATCTATACAGAAAAAGCCTAAGTCTGCAAAATCAGCAGCATCCCAATTATTTGGTCAGTGTGTATTCATTGGCTGAAACTTTTTACTCAGCCGCGGAGAATGAACTTGCTTTAAAATATTTCAAGAAAGCATCGGCTTTGGCTAAGTGCATAAACAATCAGGAATACAGCCTTCTCTCTGCTTTCTACCTGTATTTGCTTCATAAGCAAAAGGATACTGCTTATGTTCATCTCGAAGAAAAAGTGCTTCCCTTTCTGCAAGCTAAGGAAAACAAGCAAGATTTCCATCATTATTCAAAAATGCTTGCCAGGTATTATCATGAATCAGGGAAATATGAGCCTGCCATTTATTATTTTATTCAAAGTGAATAGGAGGAAAAGAATATGAAAAAGCTAGCGTTTGCCCTTGCTATTACTGTATTGAGTTTATCGTTTTCCGGTACAGCAGGACTGACACATGAAGCAGTGTCTTCTTCCATATCTGCACATCCTATTTGGCCGCCTCTATAGAATGAACTGCTTTTGTGCCGAAACCATGAATCAGCCGGACAGCTTAAACCATGTCCGGCTGATTTTTTTCTGTACGCACAAACTGCTGAATGCTTTTGGCTTGCACTTATTTTTCATACTTGGCTTTTTCTTTGAAGCCAATTCCGGAATATTTAGCTGCTAAGGGAAATCCTCTTATAAGGCTTTTATATAATAAGTTCCTTGCCGGTATTATAATCTTATTCATAAAGCCTCCCTTAACCTTTCCCCAAAGCCCATTGACCGGAACTTCAGCATAATATCTTCCGATTTCTTCCCTGCCTCCATTAAATAACTCAACCCCCAGTTTTAATGCTTCTTTACTGAAAGAAATGCCGACAGTATAAAATAACAATCCCTTCAACGCGCTGGCTTGATATGTGAGACCCAATACGCCATTGCCTTCTTCTTCTTCAAATAAGGAATTCCCCTTCTTTCCATCTATTTGGCTTCTGTTATTGACCGTCATACTTCCTGTGTTTTCTCTGTATTTCCCTGCAGTCTGCTTCTTTTTTTCAATACTTTGGGCGGGATGATGAGCAAGGATGGAGGCTGACTTATCAGAAATCACAGGCTCCTGAATGCCTGCTGCATGTATATCATATACGGGGAGTTGATTCACAGCTTTTTGGCGGTTTGCGGGATCATCGGTTCCGTTTTTCTGATGATTGCCTGAAGTGGGGACATTAAAGTGCGGAACTGAATTTGAATGATGTTGTTCTGCCATTGGTTCACTTTGGGTACTGCCGTTATTCTGCGTATTGACAGAGCTTAACTTGTGCAAATCCTGATTGTACAATGGCCGGGCTTTATTTAATTCATCTGTTTGATTGGCAAACTGTTGGTTAAGCAGGGTGAATTCAACATGATTTTGTATGTTGAATGTGGTGGATGCATATACAGAGGATGTGGCAATGGCAGTTCCTAAAATAGAACCAGCAAAAACTTTCCCAACTTTTTTCCTCATTACATTCCCTCCTACTATTTAAGTTCGACCATTTAGTATAAATGAGCCCTCCTTTCTTAAATCTATTTTACTATCTTTTTAATAGAAAGAATATTGGGAAAAATTAAGGCGAATTCATTAATTTTTACTATTTTCTCAAAGTATTTCAGTCATATATTCGTTTAAATCCTATGTATGTATTTGGGAAAAACCAATGATTGCGGGATAATATTACAATCCTATTAAAAAAATTATTTTTTGCCTGCTGATTCCAGCGCAAAGCTCCTTAACCAAATACTATTTTTACTGAATTTAATAAAGAAGTACCTATCATTATAAGGTTTGGCTGTTTTCGTAAACTTTGCTGCTACCTGAACAAGGGGGTGATTTCCGCTCCAGGATGCTCGCTTTCCGTGGGGCGGGCGGTGAGCCTCACAGCAAAGTTTGCGGGGTCTCACTTTCGCGCTAGTCCCACAGGAGTCTCGCACCTTA
>NZ_MLYQ01000149.1:0-285 GCF_001866725.1 Bacillus sp. MUM 13 | reverse complement strand
TTGAAAGAAGCAATTCTTTCTTATATAGTAATGGGCCTATAGCTCAGCTGGTTAGAGCGCACGCCTGATAAGCGTGAGGTCGATGGTTCGAGTCCATTTAGGCCCACCATTACTTTTATACCCGATACGGGGCCTTAGCTCAGCTGGGAGAGCGCCTGCCTTGCACGCAGGAGGTCAGCGGTTCGATCCCGCTAGGCTCCACCATTGAAGGTTTACTCCTTCAGAGGGACAATCACGATGTGATTGATTTGTTCTTTGAAAACTGGATAATAGATAGAAGGCAAA